>JAAYZH010000059.1 GCA_012514965.1 Clostridiaceae bacterium
AACCGATACCGGCCGCGATGACGTACCACGCAGACGACAGACCGTCGCGATAGATGTTCTGCGCGATTCCGATGGTGGACGCGCCGCCCGTGTTCGCTGCGAACAGCGTGCCTGCCAGTGCGAGGACGCCGAGGGACTTGCCAGCCATCAGAAAGTCTTCGTTGGACTGCTGGGCTTTGACCTTCTTCTTGCGGTAAGAAGTGACCAGACCGATTGCAACTGTGAGTGCCATGTAGATAAGAATTACTACAAGGGCGATTGTTTGTTTTGAATCCATATAATTTATGACCCCTTTCAATTTGTGGACTTATTTACGACCTTGGAAACGCAGGACCTTACCGGCCTTTTGCGGAGTAGCTTTACCGTCATCGATGAGGATGCGACCGTTGACGATGGAGAAGTCGATGCCTTTGGCCAGTTGCTTGGGCTCAGCGTAGTCGCCGACGTCGCTGACATTCTCCGGATCAATGACCAGGATATCGGCTGCCAGACCTTCCTTGATGTAGCCGCGATCCGTTAAGCCAAGCATATCAGCGGATTTGCCGGACATCTTGCGGATAGCCGTTTCGATCGGGAAGAGTTTCTCTTCCCGGGTGTACTTGCCGAGCACACGAGGGAACGCGCCGTAGAGTCTGGGATGGGGCTTCGCGCCAATGATTCCGTCCGTGCACACATTGTGCTCGGGGCGGCTCATGATGAGCTTGACATGTTCTTCTGTGCCATAGAAGTCCACCAGACCGACGATGTTTTCTTCATCGCGGATCAGGTCAAAGATGGCGTCCAGCGGCTCTTTGCCCGTAGCTTCACCGAGCTCGACCAGGCTCATGCCAACAAACTTCTGGGCTTCGTCATGCTTGACGAAGGTGATGAAAATGCCCTCGAGACCGGCGAAATCCACGAAGTTATCCCAGCCTGGGATGCCGTTCCAGATATCTTCCTTCATCTTTTTGCGAAGATCTTCGTCATAGAGACGTTCGATCAGCTTCTCTGTACCGCCGTCATGGACCCAGGGTGGCAGAATTACACTCATCATGGTGGAGCCGGCCACGTAGGGGTACTGGTCAAAAGAGACGATCATGCCCTCTTCTTTGGCCTCGTCAAGCTTCGCCATGACCTTGGGGACCAGAGCCCAGTTCTTCTTGCCGCAAACCTTGAAATGCGAGAAGTGGACACGGCAGCCGCTCTCACGGCCGATGGTCAGGATCTCATCCATCGATTCGAGAATGGCATCTGCCTCCGAACGCTGGTGAGTTACGAAAATGCCGCCGTTCTTCTTCAATACCTTGCCAAGCTCAATGAACTCATTGATGTCAGCGTAGACGCATGGAGGATAGATCATGCCTGTCGACATGCCGAAAGCGCCTTCGTCAAAAGCCTTCTGCAGCTCGGCGTTCATGCGCTCTTGCTCTTCCGCGGTAGGCTGACGATTGTCGAGACCCATCGAAACCATGCGAAGGTTACCGTGAGGGGCAAGGTAGACCATGTTCGGACCGAGGTCGAGCGTGTCGATGTGGTCAAGGTATTCCTTGACGCTGCGCCACTCCCACTCGAAGTCCCACTGGCCTTCCAGACCGGCCATTGCCTTTTTCCAAGGTGCCAGAGTCGCTTCATTGACCGGAGCCGGACCCATACCGTCCTGGGCCAAAACTTCCGTTGTGATACCCTGGAATACTTTAGGTGCCAGATAGTTGTCCACATTCACCATCATCGAAGAGTGTGAATGGGTGTCGATGAAACCGGGGGTGACATACTTGCCGGCAGCGTCGATCACGCGTTTGGCCTCAGGCTCGCCTTCCACGAAGCGGATGACTTCCCCTTCGACGGCGATATTGGCGGTATAGGGCGCGTTGCCTGTTCCGTCCACAACCAGACCGTTCTTGATCAAAATATCGTACATACTTACCTCTTCTCCTTGGTCTTATTTCAGGAGCGCTTTCATCACGCCGTCATAGGAGGTAACGGCCAGATTCAGCTGCTCAATTTCGATGTGTTCGTTGACCGTATGGGCCAGATTCTCGCGGGAAGGGCCAAGACCCAGTGTCTTAATACCGGCTTCGCCTGCATAATGGGATCCGTTGGTGCAGAAGTTATACTGAGTGACCTCAGGTGTCAGGCCTTTGGCATTCAGCTCGCCGAGCACGGACTGGACCCATGCTTCTTCACGATCGTAGAGCCAGCCCGGGAAGAAACGCTCGCCCTGGATAGTCTCACCGGTAAAGCAGACTTCTTCACCCACTGCGTAGCTGACCTTGGCCTTCAGTTCGGGATCCTCGGCCATCATGCGATCCAGAAGTTCCTGAAGGGGCTGCAGTACGCTGTCTTTCGTCTCGCCGACCAGAAGACGGCGGTCATAGGTAGCCATACAATATTCAGGGACCACCGAAGCGCCCGGATAAGGTCCGGACTTGATGTCGGTAAGCTCGAGAATGCCTTTGCCCAGGGTAGGATGTGAGGTGGGCTCGAGCGTACGGATTGCGTCGATAATCTTGCTGATCTTGTAAACCGCGTTGATGCCCTTCTCGGGGTTTGCCGAGTGAGCCGGTTTGCCAAAAACTTCCAGCTTGATTTCGCCGCGGCCTCTTTGGCCAATCTTCACATTTCCCTGTGAGGCTTCGCCGATAATGACGTAGTCCGGCTTGACGAAAGCGCTGATTTCGCGAGCAGCTACACCCTCAAAGCATTCTTCATGGACGACACCGGCCACGTAGATCTCGCCGGCGAAGTCGCCTTGGGTCTCTTCGTTGTAGGCAACAGCAGCCACAGCCATTGCCGCGATTGCGCCCTTCATGTCAGAAGTACCGCGACCATAGATCTTGCCATCGTGAATTTCGGCGGCAAAAGGCGGGAACTCCCACTCCGCGGCGTTTGTCACAGGTACAGTATCCATGTGACCGTCGAAAAGAATTTTCGGACCGGGCTTTGAACCCTTGATACAACCGATCGTGTTGCCATAACGATCGACATGTGTGGAACTGAAACCGTTGTCCTCGAAGAATTTGACCAGAACCTCTGATACACCCTTCTCGTTGCCGGAGTAGCTCTGCTGCTGGATGAGCGCTTGTGTGAGCTCGATTACTGCTTGTTCTTTATTAATTCCCATAATCTCTTGACTACCTCCCTGTAGACCCTCGTTATTCAAAGCTGGGATATTTTCCGTCCCAGACCACATCCTGAAAATTCTTTTTGTCCGTATCCCCCTCAGTGCTGATGAAGAGCAAGACAGAGTTCTCATCGAGCTGCAAGGTCTCTTTGACCTCCGCCAGAGCCGGATCCGTCAAGACTTTGCTGATTACACCAAACGGCGCAGCTCCTGACTCTCCTGAAATGATTCTCGCGTCACTACCCAGGGGATTGGCCAGCACGCGCATACCATGAGCAGCGTACTTATCAGCTGCGGCAATGAAGTTATCCGCGTAATCCAGGAGGACCTTCAGCCCAACCGTGTTCGGCTCGCCGCAAGCAAGTCCTGCCATGATGGTGAAGTAGTCACCGCCGATCAGAACGCGCTCGCCGGCTACTGCTGACTCATAGATGCAGGCAACACTGTCAGGCTCGACGATAGTGATAATGGGTTTGCTTTCACCGGGATAGACATTGGCCAAATAACCTGTGACCGCTCCCGCCAAAGAACCGACCCCTGCCTGCAAGAAGACATGTGTAGGTGCCTTCTGCATGGATGTCAGCTTGTGCTCCATCTCGTAGGCCATCGTCATATAACCCTGCATAATCCAGTTCGGAATCTCTTCATAGCCTTCCCAGGCAGTATCCTGGACCATGACATAACCGTTCTCTTCAGCCAGCTGATTCGCCAT
>JAAYZH010000060.1 GCA_012514965.1 Clostridiaceae bacterium
TATTTTCATAAATGTAACTCCCATGTTCCTGCCTGGTGTACTCGCCGCTCGCCTTACTCATGTAACCACGCAATCGTAAATAGTCTGCGATCCGAATCAGCACGCATTGAGAACACGATGTTATTCTGTTGGATCCGGACGCATATAAATGACTTCTACCATAGGGCAGGTCGACAGCAGGCCGTTTGCGTCCTCATACTCGAACTGACCGATCAAGACGCCCCACGCGTTGACATAATCGCTGCCGCTGATTTTGGCCTCATCCACACCATAGCGATAAAGCAAACAGATCGGGTACTGTTCGTCATCCATGTGGGCCAAAATAATCGTCCCGCTGGCCCCTTGTTTGCTTAAGCCAAGCGGCGAACCCCAAACAACCACCGGCTCGCCAAACAAAGCATCACCCGCCATTGCCTCCGCATAAAGCAGCTCATCCATACCGGCGCAGGCCGGCGCAAAGGCCAGACCACGCGCCTCACGATCTGTCGCGCTTTCTAAGAGCATGTCCTGGTCAAATTCGCCTGTATACATGAGCGTACCGCTCTTGGTGTAGAGAGAGCCCTGCCCATGCAGAGAACCGTTCAGACACTCACCCTCATAACGCAGAATGCCGCCATCCGTGATCCTGCAGCTGCCATTCGTAGAGCCATCTGTGAAACTGCCGCTGAAAACATAACTGCCTTCCGAAAGAACACCTGTGCCCGTTGCCTGCCCGCTGACCCAGCTGCCTTCGTAGCTTCGTTCGACCTCGCTGTCGGTTTCCCTGAAGACTCCCTGTCCGTGCGGGAGGCCTTCACTGTTGATCTCGCCGCTATAGACGCCTTGGCGTTCTGCGCCACCCAGTCTGGCCGTGATCGCGACATCTTGCGCGGTGAGCGCAGTAGCAGCAGGGGCTGTCGCGGTCACAACCGGGGTGGTCGTACTGCTTGCTTTGCTGGTATTTTGTGTTATCTGGTTCGCTGCCTGGCCGGAACTCGACTGCCTTGCAGTCCCTGCGGTGTAAGTCGGCCTTGGCTCGGCAAAAAAGAGAAAGTAGGAAGCTGTACAGATGATCACGACTGCGATTGTGGTAAGCGCGGCTGTACGCCCGAGAATGGATTTGTGTCCGGCCCGTACGGGTTCAATCGGCTCGGCAGGGGCCTGCGGAGCATATGTCAAAGGAGGAGCAAAAGAGTTAAAGCCTCTGTCGGGATTCGAGTCTTGGTAGGGTTCTGTTTGCGGCGCAGGCTTATTTTGGCTGCTCCCGCAATGTTTGCAAAAAAGTTCCCCTTCTTCTACTTGTTTGCCACAGTTATCGCAATACATGCCACACCCTCCGTCGTTTCTTTGACGCCGAATGCCGCTAAACTGAAAAGACAGGCATCGGCTGCCGGAATTCTTTCTGTGCTTTCATGGTAGCATTTTCTCAATGCCCACTGCTGCCTGCGGGCAAGAATCCAGGCTGATGTCTGTAACTTTGCCAAAATAGTTCACAAATTGACATGGAATTTTCTCCGGAAACAGATTTGCTTTCTTTTTGACCGGGAGAAAGAAGTTATAATGTCCCTTAGCAGGGTAAGCTGCGCAGCAGAGATCTGTCTTTCTTCTAGCCCAGGACAAAGGAGTCGCTTCATGTATTGTCGGAATTGCGGAGCTTTATTGGCTCCCGACGCCAATTTTTGCCACCTGTGCGGCGCAGAGAAGCTCCCTTTCACAAGTTCTTCTTCTACACGGGCCGAGCTGCCCCAGCTCTCCTTCAAGCCTCCCCTGGCAAAAGCCTGGTCACTCGGCGAACAGGGTTTATTAATCGGTTCCCGGAAGATCGTGTTACCTGAAATCACATCAGCACGAATCGTTCGAGACCCCAGCCGATTCAGGAGCGGTTTGCTCGCGGTCGAGAGCCGCGGAGAGACTATCAACCTCGCCTACTCCGGCAGTCAAGTGAGTGAAGCAGCGCAAGCTTTGGCCATCCTGCAAAACACAGGTACGTTGGCTTCCCCCGCGAGCCCGAAGATCTCTCCAACCTTTACCCCGGAACAAATGAACGTCGGAGAGCGAAAATTCAGCAGACAGTTGCTTAGGCAAAGTCGTGATCTGCTCAGGCGCGCCGACGAAGTCACCGCCGCACACGCCGCTGAAGAAGCTGCAGTCTCCGCTTTGACGGCGAGACTCCGGGGTGAGCAAGTACAGCAATTATTAAGTGATCTTCCGCTTGACCGCCTGAATGAAGTAGCCCGCGGACTGCGTCTAGGCAGCCTCAAGAACGCCGGGATCAAGACGGTCGCTGACTTGCTTCGCTATTCACCGCGCCAGCTCGAAGCCATTCACGGCGTCGGCGCGCAAACTGCCGCCCAAGCTCTTGCCGCTGCCAAGACCGTGTCTCAAGCTGCCGCAAGCACACTCGGTGTACGACTCGATCCCGCAAAACCCAGTCCTGCGGCCACAAATCTTCTAAAGACTTTACACAATATCAGGACGAACAGAACCTCAGTGACGCGTCTGGCGGAAATTCGCAATCCCTCTCGAGGCCGGATCGATCAGGCGCTGCAGGACGCAAAAGTCGTAACGAACCCTCTGCGCTGGCTGCTTGCATCCCGCAACAAGAAAGCGCACGCCACAGACGCTGTAAACAGGCTGGCGGCCTTCATCCGGTCTGCCGAAGCAGAGGAGCTTAACACCCTTAGCGCTGCTTACACGCCATCCAGGCAAGTCTCAGGCCAAAGCGCGTGGGACCGTTTTGGCCACCGGTCTGCCGAATACTACGCTTTGTGGGATTCGCTAAGTAACGGCGAACCCCACATCCAGAAAACGCGAGGCGAACTGCCGGAAGAGCTCGTCGCAAAGGTTGAGGAGCAACCCTTGAATAGAGCGCTCCTAAAAGCTTCGCTGCGCGGCTACCAGGCCTTCGGAGCAAAGTATGCCCTGGTTCAACGCTATACCCTAATTGGCGACGAAATGGGTCTGGGCAAAACCGTCGAAGCAATCGCGGCCCTTGCTCATCTCCAGGCGGAAGGGAAAAGCTGTTTTCTGGTCATCTGCCCCGCGAGTGTCCTGATCAACTGGTGCCGCGAAATCGAGATACACAGCCAGCTGAAACCCACAAAAGTACATGGCGAAGACAGGGATCAACGCTTCGAGACGTGGCTCAACAGGGGCGGTGTCGCGGTCAGTACCTATGAGACCTTCCGACTCTTGAAAGCGCCTCCTGAACTTCTCATCCATATGCTGATCGTCGATGAGGCGCATTATGTCAAGAACCCCTCCGCTCAACGCACTAGGGCCGTGCGCCAGCTGGTGGCTCGATCGGAACGAGTGCTCTACCTCAGCGGAACCCCGCTGGAAAACCGCGTGGAAGAAATGCGCAGCCTGATCAGCCACTTGCAGCCCGAGCTGGCTCAAGGCCTGAACTCGCTGGACGGCTTACTGGGCTCCGAACAATTTCGCTCAAAAATCGCCCCTGTCTACCTGAGACGCAACCGTGAAGATGTCCTCACGGAGCTGCCCGATCTCGTGCAGATGGAAGAGTGGCTGGATTTTGGCCCGCAAGAAGAGCAGCTGTACCGCGCAGCTGTCGCGGAAGGCAAGTTTATGGCCATGCGCCGCATTGCGTGGAGCGGCGGGAGCCCTGCCGCCTCACCCAAGCTCAACCGCCTGCTTGAAATCTGCGAAGATGCCAAGCACAACCAACGCAAAATTGTCATCTTCTCATTTTTTCGCAGCGTCATCGAGACCGTGCAGAATGCTCTGGGGAGCAGTTGCCCGGAAGCCATCACCGGCAGTGTGCCCCCCAAACGGCGTCAGGAAATTATCGATGAATTCTTTCGGGCTCCGGCCGGTGCTGCACTGGTCTGCCAGATTCAGGCAGGCGGTGTAGGCTTGAATATCCAGGCGGCCAGTGTCGTGATTCTCTGTGAACCCCAGATCAAGCCGGCTCTTGAGACGCAAGCCATTGCCAGAGCCTACCGAATGGGGCAGGTGCACAAAGTCGTGGTCCACCGTCTGCTTACGGAAGACAGCGTCGACGAACGGATGTTGGAGATCCTCGATAGTAAGCAGCAGCTCTTCGACGCGTATGCCAAGGACTCAGTCATGGCGGACTCAAGCCCTGCAGCCCGAGATGTCAGTGAGAAATCATTGGCTGAGAAGATCATCGCCGGCGAGCAGGAGCGCCTTGGTTTGGCCCGAAAATCGCCTGCGGAAATCTCGGCTCAGGAAGATATGCCTGTTCAGGAGCCTATCAAGTAAGAATGTGTCTCGTCTGTTCCTACCCTCCGAGGTCGGTCAAAGCGTCTTTCATCTGCTTCACATAATCAAAGACCTGGTCTGCAGCTGCCTCCCCATACCGCTCGACAAGCCGTACGATAGCACTGCCGACAATCACGCCATCAGCAAGCCGGCCGAATTCACGAACCTGCTCCGGGCTGCTGATGCCAAAGCCGATCGCAGCCGGAATATCACTCGCCGCGCGCGCCGCTGCCAGTATGGCAGCCAGGTCCGTCTTGATTTCGCTGCGAACTCCTGTTACGCCCATTGAAGAAACAATGTACAGAAAGCCGCGGGTTTCGCGAGCAATCTTCTGGACTCGTTCAGCCGAAGTCGGCGCGACCAGCGAAATCAAATCGACCTTGTGGGCGTCCGCGATCGCTGCCAGCTCATCCTTCTCCTCGAAGGGAAGGTCAGGAATTATGATGCCATCCACCCCTGCTTGTTCACACCGCGCGAAAAACGCATCATAGCCGTATTTATACACCGGGTTCAGATAGGTGAGAAACACCAGCGGAACCGCAGTTTTGCATCGCACTTGCCGCACCAGTTCGAAGATTCCGGCCAAGTCTGCACCTGCAGCCAAAGCGCGCAAATTCGCAGCCTGAATCACTGGCCCCTCCGCAATCGGGTCCGAAAAAGGAATGCCGATCTCAATAATATCCGCGCCGGCCTCCGCCATTGCCAGAATAATGTCCCGGCTCGTCTCCAGCGTAGGATCACCGCCGGTCACAAAAGCGATAAAGGCTTTACCTTTGCGAAATGCTTCACTGATTTTACTCATGAATCTGTACCCCCCTGTAACGAGCAATGGCTGCCACGTCTTTGTCCCCGCGGCCGGACAGATTGATTATGATGATGTCTTCCGCTGGCATAGCTGGAGCGATTTTCATAACATGGGCAACCGCGTGCGCGCTCTCGATTGCACAGATGATCCCCTCCGTGCGAGCCAAATATTCGAATGCGTCTACCGCTTCATCATCTGTCACAGGCACATATTGTGCCCTGCCGATGTCGTGCAGGTACGCATGTTCAGGGCCGATGCCCGGGTAATCCAGGCCGGCCGAAATGGAATAGACCGGTGCGATCTGCCCTTCATCATCCTGACAGAAATAGGATTTCATCCCGTGAAACACGCCCGCAGTGCCGCGCGCGATCGTCGCCGCATGCTGCGTAGTTTCTATACCGCGACCCGCCGCCTCACAGCCGATTAGCTGCACTGAAGCATCTTCAATAAAGTGATAGAACATACCCATAGCGTTGCTGCCTCCGCCGACACAGGCCACTACGGCGGCGGGCAATCTGCCCTCGGCGGCCAAAATCTGCTCCCGGGCTTCCCGGCTGATGACGCTTTGAAAATCACGCACAATCGTGGGAAAAGGATGCGGCCCCATGACCGACCCCAGGACATAGTGTGTATCATGTACACGTTTCGTCCACTCCCGCATGGTCTCATTGACAGCATCCTTGAGTGTCATTGTACCGCTGGTCACTTCGTGGACTTTGGCCCCTAAAAGCTCCATGCGGTAGACATTCAGCGCCTGGCGCTCCGTGTCTTCCCTGCCCATGAAGATCTCACATTCAAGGCCCAGCAGCGCAGCGGCGGTCGCTGTTGCCACCCCATGCTGACCGGCGCCGGTTTCGGCAATCACTCTGGTCTTGCCCATGCGTTTAGCCAGGAGTACCTGACCGAGGACATTGTTGATCTTATGCGAACCGGTGTGGTTCAAGTCTTCACGCTTGAGATAGATACGCGCGCCGCCCAGATTCTCGGTCATCCTCCGGGCAAAATACAGCAGGGAGGGTCGACCTGCGTAATTCTTCAGCAGGCTGTCGAGCTCTGCTGTGAAATCCGGATCGTTCTTGTAGAATTCATAGGCCCTTTCGAGCTCCTGAATCTCATTCATGAGGGTTTCGGGAATATATTGACCACCGTGACCGCCAAAACGGCCCGGTTTCTCTGCCTTATCCTGCATATGACACTCCTCCTGTTTGCGCTTGTCTGATTCGTTCGATCACGCGGGCAATCTTCCCCGCGTCCTTTAGACCCATACTCTCCACTCCGCTGCTGATATCCAGACAGTAAGGTTTCGGGCTTAGGGCCAAAGCCTCCGCCAGGTTAGGTTCACCCAAACCGCCGGCCAAAAAATAGGGCACATCCAGATCCGGGATCTGCTGCCAATCAAAACTTTTGCCTGTACCGCCGGAGCCATGATCCAGCAGGAGATAGTCCGCAACTGTAGGCAAAGCCTCAAGAATCATCTGAGTCGATGCAGCCTGTACAGCCTTGATGACCGGAATGTCGACCAGACTCTTTAACGCCCTGCCTATTTCCTCGTTTTTTACTCCATGAAGCTGAGCCATGGCAATCGTGCCGGCGCGGAACAGGCCTGCTATATACAGCGGATCTTCGTCGACAAACACACCTACCGGCAGAATATCCGGATGGAGTGCAGCTCTAAGATTTTTTGCCTGCTCGGCCGTGACACGACGACGGCTCGGTGCAAAGACAAAACCGATGTAGTCGGGACGGGTGCTGTTTACTGCTGCGATATCTTCCGGACGAGTAAGCCCGCAAATTTTCACTTTCATCCGGCGCTGTCCTCTTGTGATACGCTGCCGCCAGCCGGTCCGCGTAAGGCGGCTAGCCGTTGACGTTTGTTCTCACTCGTCATCAAGCTTTCCCCAATCAAGACAGCAGCTGTGCCGATCGATCGCAGCATATCCACATCCGCTGCGTTGCGAATGCCGCTCTCTGAAACAAAGAGAATGCCATCCGGTACGAGCGCTCGCAAGCGGCGGCTGTTCGAGAGGTCGACTGCAAAGGTCCTCAGGTCACGGTTGTTTACACCGATCACACGAGCTCCGGCGGCAAGGGCGTCAGCGACTTCTTCTTCGTTGTGCGCTTCAACGAGCGCGGAAAGCCCAAGGCTGTCCGCAATTGCGATGTACTCTCTGAGCTCGTCCAGATCCAGGAGTGCGCAGATCAAGAGTACGGCAGAGGCACCCAGGCAGGCTGCCTCATAGATTTGGTAGGGGTCGACCGTAAAATCCTTGCGTAGCACTGGAATAGCAACTGCCGCCGCAATTTCAGCGAGGTAGCGGTCACAGCCCTGAAAATAGTCAGGTTCCGTCAGGACTGAGATCGCCGCGGCTCCGGCCGCCTGGTATTCGAGGGCAATCTCCAAATACGGAAAGTCTCTCGAAATCACGCCTTTAGAAGGAGAGGCTTTCTTCACTTCGCAAATAAACGCGATCTCTCCCCGTTCTCGAAAATCCTCCAGAACGCGTTCAAAACAAAAGGTTTCAGCGATTGATTTCGCACCCGCGACAGTCCGTGCTTGCGCCACCACCTGCGCCAACGGCACAAGATCTTTGCGAGCAGCTACTCTGCTCCTCGTTGCTTTGGCGATCTCATCCAGAATCACGGCCTCACCTCGTTTGACAGGTTTGCAAAGCGCTCCAGCTGGGCCAAAGCCGCCCCGCTGTCGATCACAGATTCCGCCACAGCCACCGCCTCGGCCAGCGTCAGGTCCGGCCGCGCGATGTAGATGGCCGCAGCAGAATTCAAGACAACTGCGTCACGTTGGGGGCCTTTTTGGCCGCTCAATATATTGCGCGTGATCGCGGCGTTCTCTTGCGGCGAACCGCCGACCAGATCTTCCTTGCGGCAGCGCGTCAGTCCGAATTGTTCCGGCGTCAGGGTATACGACGACAGCTGTCCGTCACGGAGCTCACACACCGTTGTGGGGGCGCTCAGCGAAATCTCGTCCAGACCATCCTGACCGTAGACTACCATCGCCCGGCGCACGCCAAGTCTTGCCAAAACGCGGGCCAATGGCTCGACCAAGGCCTCCTCGTATACACCCAGCAGTTCCAGATTTGCCCCGGCCGGATTGGCGAGAGGACCTAGAATATTGAAGATCGTCCGAATCCCCAGCTCCCTGCGTACCGGCGCCACATACTTCATAGTAATGTGGTAGTTCTGCGCAAAGAGAAAACATATCCCGATCTGCTGTAAGAGCTCCTTGCTGTGTTCCGGTGAAATGTGGATATTGACCCCGAGAGCTTCCAGCACATCCGCAGCGCCTGATTTACTTGACGACGCGCGGTTGCCGTGTTTGGCTACCGGTACACCGACAGCCGACACAACGAGGGCCGAAGTCGTGGAGATATTGAAAGAGTTCGAATGATCGCCGCCTGTACCCACGATCTCCAGCACATCCATGTCATGCAGCAAGCGTACGCAGTGCCTGCGCATACTGGCTGCCGAAGCCGAAATCTCTTCGATGGTTTCCCCTTTGACCGCCAAAGCAGTCAGGTACGAAGCCATTTGCACTTCTGTTGCGTTGCCGCCCATGATCTCATCCATGACCGCAACCGCCATTTCGTAGCTCAGGTCACCGCGTCGGGCCGCGATCTTGATTGCTTCCTTAATCATGTTTGTTCCCTCCTGTGAGAAAGTTTTGGACAATATCCCTGCCCAAAGGTGTGAGAATCGATTCAGGGTGGAATTGCAGTCCGTAGACTGCGAATTCCCGATGACGCACGGCCATCACTTCGCCATCCTCTGTGTGCGCGGTCACGACAAGTTCGGTCGGCAGCGTTGCTCCCGCCAAGGCCAAAGA
>JAAYZH010000061.1 GCA_012514965.1 Clostridiaceae bacterium
AAGAGGAAGAATGAAATCACCCAAAATCAGACGGCTCCTGGTGATCAGCACCATTGTGCTCGTGCTCTTCGCAGCGCTTATGTTGTACCTGCAGAGAGGCCAAGATAAGCTAGTTACCGGTGTTAAGGACACAAATTACGATCTTGCAATTCTTGATCAAGGTCATATTACTACGTTCCATGTTGAGGAGGATCAGCTCGTCCCGATCGAAAAAATCGAGCGGGGTGATCAGCTCCTGGGCTTCTACGCGGATCGGTTTAAGCGAATCGGCAACCGCTATTTTGCGGTGTCGAAGGATCGAGCCGGCGAAAGTCCCTACTTAAGCAGAATTGGCGAGGATCTTTCGTTTCTGCAGATCAAGGGGGATTCGTTTACTAATGCGGTAGACGAAGAACACTACTATTCCGCACTCGCCTATATAGACAGGCTGGAACTCTACAAATACGATCAGGATTTTCAGGTGGTCAAAGAAGAGACGATCCCGAAAACAGAATCCCGCAGCGCTCACATTCCCACGCAAATCGTGGTTGTTGACGAATTTTTGTATGTGCTTGTTGCATCTGGCAGCTGGGAGGGTGATACATTCATACTGAATACCTACCTATGGAAGATGGATAAGGACTTTACGCTTCTCGAAGAACACAGTTTTGAGAATGCCAAAGAAGATATTGGCACACTATACCGGATGGTATACTTTGAAGGCAAACTCTACATCTCGGAGATTGACAAAGGTGAGACGGCAGCAGGAGAGCCGGGTCCGGCCTGGCGCATACTCGTCTTCGATCCAGCCACAAAGAGCCAGGAATTTCTGCAGCTAAAAACTCCATACCCGAGAGATATATATGTTGATGAAGTCAATCGTAATCTGGTTATAAGCAATTTTGAATCCTTCGTGCCAAACTTTACCTGGACGATTCTCTCACTGGATGATCTGGAAGAAACCGTTTTGACCTTCCCGGAACATCAATCCAGCAGCCACTATGTCATGGCACCGTTTTTTCAGATGAACGACGGGCAGTATTATTTCTTGTTCGCTGATGAACTTGTTCACTACAATGCTGCCTCCTGGGCCAAAACTCATTTCGACCTTGCAGCTTTAGGACTTGAAAACGCGCAGACACTGATTGTGCGCTAACCGATTTTTAGCAGCGGGCTCGATCCCAGCTTGCTTTTTTCCACCTGTGTTTCCATGCGAACACAGGTGCTTTTTTGCATAGGCAGGGGAACCTAGCTGCCGGTACTTCCTAAGAATCCTGTCGTTTCCGGAAGTATTTGCCAAATCGCTCTATGAGTCATAAAGTAGAAAGTACCGTTGCGACAGCCGTTTTCAGCCAGGATACACAAGAGAAGAGGAACACTACATGAAGCAAGTCAGACTCGGACGTACAGATTTACTGGTGAGTAAGACCGCCTTTGGGGCTTTGCCCATTCAGCGCGTACCCATGGCAGAATCCGATGCGATTCTTCAGCGCGCCTTCGAGGCAGGGATCAATTTCTTCGATACGGCGAATGCGTACACCGACAGCGAGGAGAAGATCGGTCATGCTCTCTCCGGGGTGCGCGACCGTATTGTGATCGCGACGAAGTCGGCCGTACCCGACAAGGCGACCGTTTTGGCGAACCTCGAGACCAGCCTGCGCCGCCTTAAGACTGACTATATAGACATCTTCCAGCTGCACAATCCTGCAGTTTTGCCGTCTGATGAGCTCTATGAAGCCCTCCTCGAGCAGCAGGCTAAAGGTAGAATCCGTCACATTGGCATTACGAACCATCGCATCCATCTGGCTTTCGAAGCTGTGCAGTCAGGTCGTTTCGCGACTATGCAGTTCCCGTTCTCGCTGCTGTCCGGCCCGCAGGAGCTGGCGCTGGTCCAGGCCTGCGCAGAGACGGACACCGGTTTTATCGCGATGAAAGCCTTGTCCGGCGGGCTCATCAACGACAGCACGGCCGCGTTCGGCTTCATGGCGCAATACCCGAATGTGGTCCCTATTTATGGAATCCAGAGGCTAGGAGAGCTGGAGGAGTTTCTTGCGCTGGAGGAGAATCCGCCCGTTCAAGACGAGAGGCTCGAATCACGGATAGAGAAGGCCAGGGAAGGCCTGTCCGGCGACTTCTGTCGCAGCTGCGGCTACTGTCTGCCCTGCCCGGCCGGAATCGACATCCCCCAGTGCGCACGAATCAGCTTGCTGATGACCAGGGCCCCGTACCAGGCCTATTTATCAGACGAATGGCGTTCAAAAATGCAACAGGTCAATGACTGTATCCATTGCGGACACTGCAGCCGGCACTGCCCCTACGGTCTTGATACCCCGGAGCTGCTGCAGCGAGAACTCGCCCGCTACGAGACTTTGTACGAGAAACTTACAGCCCA
>JAAYZH010000062.1 GCA_012514965.1 Clostridiaceae bacterium
ATTTGCCCCCAGGAGCCCGAATCGTGGCAAAAAACCGAGTTGTGTGGCCGCTCGGCTTGGATAAGTCGGATATTTGCCCCCAGAACCCCGAATCGTGGCAAAAAACCGAGTTGTGTGGGCCTTCCGCTTGGATAACTCGGATATTTGCCCCCAGAACCCCGAATTCGGCCACAAAATACGTTCGTACGACCTCACAGCTCGGATAAACATCAAATTTGGCCACACGCCGCCTCAACCCTCGCCTGGAGGATCTCCACCACACCGCATCCCGCAGTCTCTGCCGCATCTCATGCCCTAGCCCTCGCCTAAACCCCTTCCTCCGCCTAAACCCCCGCCTAAACTCCTTACCCTGCCCTCCCCACCTCCACCACAGCTGAGCAAAACCTTCTCCCCGGAACCCCGCCCAGACCCCGACTTTGGCTATAATAGGAGCAACGATATTTTGAGGAGAACACTATGGAAACGTTCGCACTATTTGTTATAGGGGGCGGGCCCGGCGGTTATTCAGCCGCAATCAGGGCCGCCAAGCTGGGCCTGCGTGTTGCTTTGGCCGAGAAAGATGCCCTGGGCGGTACTTGTCTCAACCGTGGCTGCGTCCCTACCAAGGCCCTGCTCCACTCGTCCTCCACGTACCGGGCCGCGAAGCATTGGGAATCTATTGGCCTCAAGACCAGCGGACTCTCGTTCGACATTCAGGGGATCTATAGCCGGATGGGCCAGATTGTTGCACAACAGCGTGATGGCGTGGCTGCTTTGCTGAAGGCGAATGGGGTCACGGTGATGTACGGCGAAGCGAGCATTGTTGCGGACCACCAGGTCAGCGTAAACGGTGAACTCTTCACTTGTGACAATATATTGGTGGCGACTGGTTCGCGCCCTGCATTGCTGCCCATTCCAGGTGCTGATTTGCCTGGCGTGGTGACCTCGGATGATCTGCTCAAGGGCTTGGGTGTCATGTACCCCTCTATGGTAATTATTGGTGGTGGCGTTATCGGCTGCGAGATGGCTAGTTTCTACGCGGATCTCGGCTGTGAAGTTACCATTCTCGAGGCGCAGCCCCGTCTGCTGCCGCTGCTCGACGAGGACTTGGGTTCGCATCTGCAGACCCTGTTCAAGCGCCGCAAGATCACCGTGCGTTGCGATGCTCTTGTGCAGCGTATCACCGGCACACCGGGTGAATTGACTGTCACCTACGGCGCCAAAGGCAAGGCCAAAGACGCAACCGCTGCGGCCGTACTCCTGGCAACAGGCCGCTGGCCGGTTACAGATGGTCTCTTTGCGGAGGGAGTCGAACCGGCCCGTAATGGACGCTTCTTGCAAGTCGACAAGCAGTTCAAAACTTCCCTGCCCGATGTCTACGCGATCGGTGATGTCATCGGAGGAATGCAGCTGGCCCATAAGGCCATGGTCGAGGGGCAGGCAGTGGCTTACAACCTCGCTGGCATGGCAAGTCCGACAGATCCCGGTCTGGTCCCCTCCGCTGTCTACACGGAACCGGAGATTGCTGCTGCCGGACCGACGGAAGCCGAATTGCAGGCCGCCGGCGTCCGCTACAAGAAAGGCGTCTACCAGACCCTCGGCAACGCCCGCAGCCAGATCGAGCAGGCGGATCGGGGTTTTGTGAAAATTCTGGTTGAAGAAGAGACGGGGAGGCTTTTGGCCGTCCATATGATCTGCAGCCGGGCGAGCGACCTGATCTCGGCGTTTACACCGCACCTGGCAGCCGGGAGCGGCTACGAGGAGCTATTGCGCGGTATGCGGCCGCACCCATCCTTCAGCGAAGCGGTGACGGAAGCGCTGGAGGCTGTAGACGGCGGCGCTATCCACATCATGCCGTAGGCTGTCATGACATCCTAGTAAAAACGCTCCCGACCGGGAGCGTTTTTACTAGTCTTCAATCTGGGTGATGCCGCGGTCCGCGACACGAAGGACTCCGTCATATTGGTGCATCGTATCTCGGAAGAGTACATGACTCACCTGGAGTACAAGGACATTGTCGAGGGCCAAAACAGTTTGTTCGATTTGCCTGGCTACTTCTTCATCCAGAGAGGCGAAAGCTTCGTCCAGAATCAGAATCCGCGCTTTGCTGATCAGGGCACGGGCGATGGCGATGCGGGCTTTCTGCCCGCCGGAAATATTGCTGCCGTTGCCGCGGATCTGATGGTCAAGGCCGTCGCTGAACTCTGCCAGGACCGATTCCAGCCCGGCTCCCCTGACTGCACGCTCCACTTCCGCTTCCGGGTACTCTTTAAACAAGGTGATGTTGTTGCGTACGTTATCGTCGAAGAGAAAGACCTGCTGCTCGACGTTGGCGAGCAAGCGGAAATAGCTTTCTTTCGTGATGTCAGCCAGATCCTGTCCATCCAGGCGAATCGTCCCGCTGTCCGGCGGGACGAACTTGCGCAAAAGCTTCAGCAAGGTCGACTTGCCGCCGCCCGATGGGCCGACGATCAGGTATTTGCTGCCTGCTTCGAGATCCAGATCAACACCCTGCAGCACTTGGTTTTCGCCATAAGCGAAGCTAAGTCCTTCTAAACGTATGCCTTGCCGCACGTCATTGATCTCAAGTGTTTCATGGTCTTCTGTTTGATTCTCGAGCTGCTTGTCGATCTTCTCGAGCAGGGGACCTGTACTTTTGAGCATGGGCAGTTGCTCGCTCAGACGCATGACAGGTTCGCCCAGGCGGCTGAAGGTGTTGATCAAGAGTATGGCTCCGCCCGCCCCGAAACCTCTGCTGCGCACGGTCCAGATCATAAAAGCCAGCAATGCCAGATTGATGACACCGATCGATAGTTCGATGCGCATCGTTGCGAGTGTATACTCTTTGTCCAGCTCATAGTTTTTGTCCTGCACAGCCTTCGAAGTTTCTGCGAAACTGCTGGTGATACGCTCATCCAAGCTATTGTTTTTGATAATCGCAAAGGCGGAAAGCACTTCGCGAATGTAGGAAGTATAACGTTCGAGCAGAAGCGATTTCTCCTTCTGCGGTTTTTCCATTGGTTTGCCATTAGCGCGGGCAGTCCAGGCCAAAACTGCCATGGTAACGGCAGCGACCAGAATGATGACCGGATCGACGATGCCGAGCACAACGAAAACGGCGACAACATTGACGGCCGAATTGATTACGGTCAGCTGGGGCTCGAGGTAGTAGGTCTCGAGGGTGTTTAGGTCGTTGGTCAGCTGAGACAGGTAGACGCCATTGTTATCTTCACGGAACTCATTGATATTCTTGCGAAAGAGCTTCTGTAGATACCCGATTTTGACACGTTCAAGTGTCTTGCGCACAAAATTCGTGCTGCTGCGGCTATAGAGAAGCCGCAAGGGAATCAGCGTCAGGCCCACCAGCACCATCCGCAGCGCGAGCTGTCCAATATCTTCAAGGGAGCCGGCCAGAGCGGCGTTGACGATATTCATCGTGAACAGATTCATCGCCGAGTAGAGTCCGGCCATAATCGCGTCCAGCACGATCACCGGCCAGAGGTGGCGTCTGCCGGCGCGAAGCTGACTGCCGATGTATGAATCACGCTTCATTCTCCGCTCCCCCCTTCCAGTTCGAAGTATTGTTCTGCCGTGAACAGTTCTGCCGCGCGGCCTTGAATTTTTAAGACCTTGTCATAGCCTTCGCTGACGCCTTTGTAGTAGCGGTGCGAGATGGCCAAAACGGTCTGCGGCAAGGACAAGAGTGTCGACTCAATCGAGCGCCCCATCTCCTCATCCAGACCAGAGGTGGCTTCATCCACGAAGACCAGATCCGTATCCTTGATCAAGGCTCGTGCGATGCTGATCCGCTGACGTTGGCCGCCGGATAAGTTTTGGCCGTTTTCGGCTAGAGGAGTATCCAATCCCTGCGGCAAACTGTCGACCAGCGAACGCAGGCCGGCCCGATCCACAGCTTCCTGAATTCGTTCTTCCGGATAGTCTTGATAGAGGGCTATGTTCTGGCGAATGCTGTCTTCAAAGAGAAATACATTCTGATACACATAGCCAATCTGGCGATTCAAGCTGATATCCGAAATCTCCTGCAGATCCACCCCGTCCACACGGATGAGGCCGGTATCCGGGCTGTAGACCTTGGCCAGAAGCTGCAGCAGCGTGCTCTTGCCGGCGCCGCTCACACCTTTGAGAAGCACCTTCTCGCCTTGCTTGACGGTAAAGCTCAGATTATGGAAGACCTCGCGGCCTTCCTCGCCTTTGGCCTCCGCCGGGTAAGAAAAATGGACCTCTTCGGCCATTATCTCCCTGCGAAAAACGAACGGTTGACTGCCTTCGAAACTCTG
>JAAYZH010000063.1 GCA_012514965.1 Clostridiaceae bacterium
AAGACGTATTTACAGCCGGAGATTTTCTACTTCAGCCTGATGCGCCCCTTTGCGGAGATCGCAATCGCCAGATCGTTTGCGCGTTACAGGCAGTATTTTTCGATTTTTCGCTCTTGCAATGTCGGCTCCAAGCAGAATATCTGGTGCGGAGCCTGCTCGAAATGTCTCTTTGTCTATGCGATTCTTTCGCCTTTTGTCGAAGCCTCGGAGTTGAGCGGAATATTCGGTTACGATTTATGGAACCAGGCGGATCTCATGGCAGACTGGCGCAAACTTCTGGGAGCAGAAGCTGTGAAGCCTTTCGAGTGCGTCGGGACAGTGGAAGAAGTGCAATATGCAGTCTACCTCACCGTCAATGCCAGGCTCGCTGCCGGCGTGAAGCGGGCGGCCTTGCCCTTGCTTCTGCTTTACGCCGTCGAGGCCGCTGAGCAGGGTTTGCTGACTCAACTGCATTGGGATGCATCTGCAGAGTGCCTGCAGTCACGAAGCCCGGAGGACCCGCTGAAGGTCTGGCACAAGGATGAGCAAGTACCTATGGCGTACAAGGCCTTGATCTCCGACATCGTTGAGGAGGGCAGATTCTATGCTGAGTGACCTCACTGCGTACCTGGCCGGCAAACGTCTCCTGATTCTCGGCTTTGGCCGTGAAGGTCGCTCTACACTCGCGTTTCTGCAGCGCCATCAGGCAGCGATTCAGCCCCTGTCCATTACGATAGCGGATGGGAGTGTGGTCGATACCACAGATTTGCCGACTGGAGTTGCAGTGGTATGCGGAGTGGATTACCTCGACGCGATACGCGGCGCAGACCTTGTCTTCAAGTCTCCGGGTATTTCCTTCCGTGACTTGACGATTGTGCGGCAAGCCGGGCGAATCTATCTGGAAGAATTTCCGGGCGTGGAGATCAGCGGCCAAATGGACTTGTTTCTGCGTTTCAGCCCCGCGCGCGTTATCGGAGTCAGCGGCACCAAGGGGAAATCCACTACGACAACGCTGTGTTACCAGATTCTGCGTCATTTCAGCCCCAAGGCCTATTTGCTTGGCAACATCGGCGTTCCGGTGCTGGATCACTTCGACGAACTTGACAGCGATTCATACTGTGCGGTCGAGATGTCTTCCCATCAGCTGGAGTTTGTCTCCGCAGCTCCTGAGGTCGCGGTCCTGACGAACTTTTACCCCGAACATCTGGATCACTATCGTGATTATGATGAGTACATCAATGCGAAACTCAATTTGCTGCGTTTTCAAGAGCCCGATGGTACAGCGATTCTGAATGCCAACGAGGCTGAGCTCATGGACATAGCCCTGCCGCTTTGTCAGGGCAGGATCAGCCTGGTCAGCGACAGGCATGCGGTCCGTTACTTCGACGAAAGTTTCGCTGGACGTGTAGAAGAGCACTACGAACTGTCAGATGACCGTACATTCGCCTGCGGCCCGGAGTGGGCTGAGCTGCCCGCAAACCGCGCCATGCTGGGCCGTCATGTCCTCATGGATGCCTTATTGGCGCTGGCGGCTACTGCCAGACTGGGGGTACCCAGAGCAACACAGCTCGAGGCGATAGCGGAATTTGGCGGGATTGCCCATCGTCTGGAGCCGGTCGGTGAAGTGGGTGGAGTTCTTTATTACAATGATTCGATCGCAACGATTCCCAAGGCCACCATTCTCGCACTCGAGGCTCTGCAAACGGTCGCACCGGTGACGGTCCTGCTGCTGGGCGGCATGGACCGCGGGCTGGACTATACGGATTTTGTCGAGGAACTTTATCGTTTTCCCTTGCGGGATCTGCTGTGCTTCCCCCAGACCGGTTCGACGATCACGCAGCTGGCAGCGCGCCACAACGCGGAACATCCTGACGACAAGCAACTGTACTGTCATGAAGTAACGGACATGGAACAGGCGGTTGCTTTGGCGAAATCTCTCTGTCAGGCGGGAGAGGTCTGCCTCTTGTCACCGGCGGCCTCCAGTTATAATCAGTACAAGAACTTTGAAGAACGCGGCAATCGCTTTCGCGAAGCTGTCTTAGGCGGAGGAGGTGCCGAATGAACGCACAACAAGACAAGAATATGCTATTCACCTCTGCTGGTCGAGGTGTCGAGGGGATCGAAGCCCCGGCAGCTCAGGAGAACACGCGCAAAGCGGAGAAAATTCTGCTGGTCCTCAATCCTGTAGCGGGCAAAGGGCGATCGGTCGACCTCTTGGGCACTTATTTGCCGGAATTGGCGCACGATGGTGTACCGGTCACCATTTACTTTACACAGACTGAGGGCGACGGCAGCCGTTTTGTGGCTGAACACGGTAACGAGTATTCCCGTATTATCATCGCCGGGGGAGACGGTTCACTAAATGAACTGGTAACCGGTGTTCTGCAAGGCAAAATAGAAGCGGATTTGGGCTATTTGCCCACCGGAACGGTTTGCGATTTTGCGGCGACGCTTGGCTTGCCGCGTGATATGGCTGCTGCCAGCGCGATTGCCCGTTTTGGCACGACCAGCTGCTTTGACGTGGGCAAGTTTAACCAAGAACAGTATTTTATATATGTAGCCAGCTTTGGCGCCTTTACGGATTCTTCTTATGACACACCCACTGAGTTAAAGAACACAATCGGCCGCATGGCTTATCTGGCCAATGCTTTGAAAAATCTCAGTAATTTAAGCGAAATCCCGCTCAAGGCTGTGCTGAACGGACAGACCATAGAGGGGAAATTTCTCCTGGGCGCTGTGCTGAATTCTACCCAAATGGGCGGGATAGTACGCTTCGACCCGGAAGAGATCACGCTTGACGACGGTTTTTTTGAAGTGCTCTTGGTGCGCTTCCCCCAGAGCGCAGGTGATGTGTCCGCAATCATCAATGGTTTGATGAATCAGGATTATGCTAACGAACCCTTTATTTTTACAAGGACGAAGAAAGTGCATTTTTCTTTCACGGAAGAGACTGCATTTACACTGGATGGTGAATTTGGCGGCGCGTACCGGGAGGTAGACATCGAAGTTGTCAACAAAGCCTGGAAGTTGACGCACTGATGCGCGACGGGGATAGCATGGAACTCTTTTATCGCCGTCCAGCCGCTGGCTGGGAAGAAGCCCTGCCCCTGGGCAACGGCCGACTTGGCGCGATGCTGAGCTCTGATCCGTACCTGGAGACGATTTGGCTCAATGAAGACAGCTTCTGGTCCGGTCGCCCGGCGCAGGACAGAGATGACAGAGCCTATAAGAATTCGCATAGCCGGCAGGCGATGGCCCGTCGCCAGAAGCTTTGGGCTAGGCTAAAGCAGGATCGGCAACGAGCAGATCGCAAAATCGAAAATGATCTGGCGAGAGACTTCCTGGGCGACTATAGTGAGGCTTGCTTGCCTTTGGGCAAACTCCTGATCAGGCAAGACGCAGCAGCGGGGAGCTCGGTTGCCTTGTACGAAAGGCGGCTTGACCTCGAGAAGGCGGTGCTGGAGACTTCCTTTACCATGACCGGAGGACAGGGGATGACAGCGGCCCGCCAGCCCTTGCGGGAGTTCCGTCGGGAAGCTTTTGTCTCACATCCCGATCAGGCGCTGATTATGCGCTGGCAGGCCCGTGATGCTGCCCCCTTATCGCTGCATGTCGCTTTTGATACACCCTTCGGAGGGCAGATCTTTGAGCAGCACTTCAGCGAGAATGGGGCGACCTTGCTGTTTGGCGGGCAGGCGCCGGATCATTTGCCGCCGACGATTCTGGAGCAGCTGAGCGAGCGAACGATTGCCCAACTGCCGCACAAGGGCGGCATGCGCTTCGCAGCGGGATTGGAAATTCGTTTGCAGGGTGAGCACGCTCGCATTGCCGGAGGCCGCAGCGGGGTACGGCTTGAAGGGGCCGAAGAAGTTATCTTCATGCTGACGATCCTCACTAGCTGGCGTTATCCAGAGCTTGAACCTGTCTTGCGCAACCGCATGGGCAGGCTCAGAGGCAAGACCTACAGCCAGCTTAAAGCGCGTCATGAGGAAGATTACACAAGTCTATCAGGCACTTTTTCCTTCAAGCTCAATCGGAGCAATGAGGCTGACAGGTCACGGTTACGAGAGCATGTCAGAAGTGACAGCGCGGAACAACTCAAGCGATTTCAGAGCACTCCCACGAACAAGGACGCGGCTCTTTATGAAACTCTTTTACAATATGCCCGTTACCTCAGTCTGGCAGCCTCACGTGAAGATTCTCTGCCTATGCACCGTCGCGGCCTCTGGAATCCGGATATTCAGGCTCCGGAACATTGCAACTTTGATCTGGAGCTGGGTACGGCGCTCAATTACGCCAGTCTGGGTCAGCTTGGCCTGTGGCAGCTGACAGATCCTCTACTCAACTTGCTAGAAGAGTTTGCCTCAGTCTCCAGAGAAACAGCAGAAGATTTTTTTGGCACGGGCGGACTTGTTTGCCACAGCAACAGTGACCTCTGGGGCTTTAGTGAGCCTGAGGGACGCAACCAGAGTGATCAGGTACAGCTAGGGCTTTGGCCTCTGGGAGCTGTGAACCTTTGCCAAAGCTACGCCCGCCAGTTGCTCTATGTCCCGGAAGCAGCCAGATCGGAGCGGACCTT
>JAAYZH010000008.1 GCA_012514965.1 Clostridiaceae bacterium
CAAAGTCGTCTTATTGCGCAGGTCTGCCATGCGCAGGCCCTTTTTCATATACTTGTCACCATAAACCGGCGCGATCCCGCGTCGGGTCGAGCCATACTGTTTGTCTGCCAGTCGCTCTTCCTCGAGAATATCCTGCTGTTTATGATAGGGCAGGCAAACAAATGCTTTATCGCTGATTTTGAGCCTTTCGGGTGTTACAGCAATGCCTTTCTCTTCCAGCGAATCGAGCTCACCGCACAGGTGCTCAAGATCAATGACCATTCCGCCGCCCATGACATTCGTGACCCCGTCGCGCAAAATGCCGGAAGGCAGCAGATTCAGGATGAACTTGCCCTTTTCGTTTATGACCGTATGGCCGGCGTTGTTACCGCCCTGATAACGGCAAATGATGTCATAGTCCTGCGACAGCAGATCGACCATGCGGCCTTTGCCCTCGTCGCCCCAATTCACACCTACAACGGCTGTAAACATAAGTACCCCCTCGATAATCCATACCTAACCAATGAAATAAACCGGTCGTGTCTGAGCCTCAGGCTCACAACAGGACCGGTTAAAATTTTACTACTCCCAGCGATCATTGTGCAAAAAACGCTCGCCGAGGACTTGGTAATTTTGTATGAGCCAAACTAGTACAAACCTTGAGCGAGCATGGCATCGGCAATCTTCACGAAACCGGCAATGTTCGCGCCGCTGACGAGGTCATCCGCGTTTTCGCTGTATTGGGTTGCGGCTGATTTGGCCTGCTGGTAGATCTTCTTCATGATGCCTTGCAGCTTGACATCGACTTCCTCGAAGGACCAGTTCAAACGCATGGAATTCTGGGTCATTTCCAGACCGGAGCAGGCAACACCGCCGGCGTTGGCCGCTTTGCCCGGGGCAAAATAGACACCATTTTCCAAGAAGTAACGGGTAGCTTCAAGAGTGGTCGGCATGTTCGCGCCTTCGACGACGAAGCGACAGCCATTAGCGGTCAGCATCTTGGCATCCTCGAGATCGAGTTCATTCTGCGTAGCGCAAGCCATCGCGATGTCGCAAGATACGCCCCAGGGACGCTTGCCTTCGTGATATTCAGCTTCGAGATATCTTTCCACGTATTCGCTGATGCGGCCGCGCTTGTTGAACTTGATGTCTTTGACCAGCTCCAGATCGACACCGTTCGCGTCATAGATATAACCGTTCGAGTCAGACAGCGTAACCACTTTCGCGCCCAGCTGTGTGGCTTTCTCGCCAGCGAACACCGCGACGTTGCCGGAGCCCGAAATCGCTACGACCTTACCGTTGAAGTCCGTGCCCTTCTCGGCCAGCATCTCTTGGGCAAAATAACAGGCACCATAGCCGGTCGCCTCTGTGCGGGTCAAAGAACCGCCGAAGCTCAGGCCTTTGCCTGTCAACACACCCACAGACTGGTTAGTCAGACGGCGATACTGCCCATACATATAGCCGACTTCTCTGCCGCCGACGCCGATATCACCGGCCGGTACATCCGTGAACTGCCCGATGTGGCGTGAAAGCTCCGTCATAAAGCTCTGGCAGAAGCGCATGACTTCCCTGTCGCTTTTGCCCTTGGGGTCAAAGTCCGCACCACCCTTGCCGCCGCCCATGGGCAGACCGGTCAAAGAATTTTTGAAACACTGCTCGAAGCCGAGAAACTTCAGCACCGAGGTGTTGACTGTGGGATGGAAGCGCAAGCCGCCCTTGTACGGACCGATTGCGGAATTGTACTGGACACGATAACCGCGGTTAACATGGACCTTACCGGCGTCATCTTCCCAGGTGACGCGAAAGGAGACCAGACGTTCCGGCTCAAGCATCCGCTCCAGGAGTGCTGCCGCCTCATATTCAGGGTGCTGGTCAAATACCGGGGACAGGCTCTCCAGTACCTCTTCTAAAGCTTGCAAAAACTCGGGCTCGCCGGGATTGCGCTTCTTCGCTTCTTCTAGTGCACGTTTTACATATGTGTTCGTAGCCATTGGGTTCACCTCCTGTATTTCAAGAATTTACAGCAGTGATATCCTGCGCGCAAATACTTGTCTGAAAAATTATTCTGTTTTTTACTGAATTTTTCACGATATTCTTGTCATTTTACCTTAAAGGCACTGCGAAACCCAAATTGCATGATATTCAGAGGTTTTTTTCATGATTTTCGTGAATATAGTGGCACCTTTCCTGCCTTATGTGTAATTCGGGCCTGTTTTGTGGCACTTGGTTTTGGGCAAAAATACCGCAGTTTACCTTGCGATCTTGAATTGCAGCGTATCTGGTATCATTCATCTCCGGAATGGCAAAGATTGTTCTAGTCCGACTCCATTCGAAGATTTTTGTCCCGGCGAGAAAATCAAAAATGGCAATTTTCGCTACTCTTCGGCCTCCCTTCACCATTACAAGCGAAAGCAGCCACACCAACGCCCTCTCCTCCCAGAAATCTTCGCTGTCCGGCTTACATTCCTCTG
>JAAYZH010000064.1 GCA_012514965.1 Clostridiaceae bacterium
TCCCAGTCCACTAAAAGAGTAGAAGAAGGGGCTTTCTCATTTTTCGACAGCCCCTTGAGACAGCCCCTTGAGACAGCCCCTTGAGACAGCCCCTTGAGACTGCCCCTTGAGACAACCCCTTGAGACAGCCCCTTGAGACAACCCCCTTTTTTATCTGCGTTTGAGTGGGATTTTTGAATCCTTGCTTATTGCACCGACGCCGATTGCTTGAGAAAATTCAGAGGCTGCAGCCATCTTGACTCGCGTACGCCCGTGCGGGCGAGGATAATTATAAAGCAGCGGAGTGTTTTCGGCGAAGACCCGGTGGTAGGAAGGTTTCCGGCCAAAGCGATCATCTGACCATAGAAATGGAAGTTGTCTTTCTACTCAATTTAGCTTCTTTACAGTATCGCGGATGACAAGTTCGACTGGCATGTGAATGTCGAAATAGTCTACTGTTTCTTCTGCGTTTAGTAGTTCAATAAGTTTGCGCACGGCCAGCTCAGCTTTGGCCGTAACGTCCTGCGCAACTGTAGTAAGAGCCGGACGGACCATCCTGGCGTATTCGTTGTCGTCAAAACCGGTAATGGAGACTTCTTCCGGGATGCGTATACCCTGGTCGTTGAAGTAATTGATGACATTTGCAGCGTAATAATCCGAACAGAAGACATAGGCTGTCAGATCAAGTATTCGCTCGGCAAAAACCTTCAGAACGGAGTTGTCTCTGCTTCGGCCCTGGGGGATCAGGATGAGATTCTCTTCGCGGACTGGCAGACCATACTCTTGCAGCGCCCTCTGGTGGCCAAGGTAGCGGTAATAATCGACTCCGGAGATGTTATCAGCCACAAAACCGATCTTGCGGTGACCATTGTCGAGCAGGTGTTTGGTAATGAGGTAGCTGCCGCCCTCGTCATCGAGACCGATGTTATTGTAATTGTTGATCGTTTCGGGCAGGTAGCAGTCGATCAAGACCATGGTGCCTCGATAATTGCGCTTGAGCTTCATGTAATCGTCGACGAGAAGACCTGCCACGATAAGTCCATCTACGTTCCAGCCTGCCACATGATGAACGACTTCCTCGATCGAGCTGGCGAAGTAGAGCATCAGGTAATAGCCTTGCTTGCGAATCTCTTTCGCCATGGCACCTATAAGCTCAGAGAAGAACGGGTCTTTCAACAAATTGTCGTATTTGTAAAAACTTGTTTTCACAGCTATCCCGATGATTTTCGAGCGATTGCGGGCCAGATTGCGGGCATTTATGTTCGGGACATAGCCCATGTCTTTGACCAGCTGGCGAACACGAGCAACGGTTTCGGCGGATACTTCGCTGGTTTTACCATGAATGACATTCGACACAGTCGTTGTGCTGATGCCGAGGATTTTTGCCATATCTTTAATTGTAACCAATCATCGACCCCCCTCTTCGAAAATTTTCGCAACTCTGCACGAATATTGCTTTTTGGTATTCTAACGCACAATTTTTTAAACAACAATGGAAGATGGTGGACAGGTATTCCGTCGTTTTTTGGCCAAAGCTAATTGTGAAACAATTATTATCTCTTTTGTACAAAAAAACAATTTCTATTTGTTATACCTGTCAAAATGAGTTTTCTTTCACGGCGAGCAGTTGAATTTGTTTGATTGCAGTGCTAATATCGAGTAAACTTATGCGCATAAGCAACAAACACGGAGGTAGAAACGGTGAAGAAGAACATACTTGCAGCGCTGCTTACGGGCAGCATGCTCATGGCAACACTAGCGGGATGCGGCGGTACAGCTGCTACCACAACGAAAGCCGGATCGGACACGACTACAGCTCCTGCCGGGACAACAGCTCCACCTGCCACAGGCGAGGCGATACGAGTCGTCAACGGCAAGATCGAGATTGATGTTCCTTTGAAGAACTATGCCGCTCTTTATGAAGAGCAGACCGGTCAGAAGGTGATCATCGAGTCTCTCGGCGGCGGCGTCGACATCAGCGGAGCGCTGAAGGGCTATCTGGCTGCCGGCAATATGCCTGATCTCTTTGTATTTGGCGGCGAAGGCGACTATCAGACGTGGAAAGAACACATGCTCGTCCTCGACGGTGAAGAATGGGCAGCTGATACAGACTTCGCGTTCAAGGATGCGGAAGGACAAGTAGTAGGCTTCCCGTATGCCGTTGAAGGTTACGGCATTACCTATAACAAGGATATTCTTGAGCAGGCAGGCGTAGATCCGGCTGGCTTGACGAACGCTGCAGCTTATAAAGCAGCTTTCGAAAAGATCGATGCTATGAAGGATGAGCTCGGCCTGTCCGCTGTCGCATCCGTCGCGGCTGAGTCCGGCCAGATGTTCTGGTCGACAGCGAACCATATCTTCGGTTACTACCTCAGCGCAGGTCTTGAGAGAGGCGATACATCTTTGATCGATTCTTTCAAAGCCGGTGAATTTGATGATGCGAGACTCGGTGAGTTTGCTGATTTTTTTGAACTGCTCGTTCAATATTCTGATAAGAACACCCTGATCTCCGGAACCTATGATGATCAGCTGGCACTCTGGGCGCAGGGCAAAACTGCTTTTATCACCCAGGGCAACTGGATTGATCCTTCTCTGCCTACTTATGACGTGACCTTTGACAGCGGCATTGCTCCTTTGGCCTTCA
>JAAYZH010000065.1 GCA_012514965.1 Clostridiaceae bacterium
CCCAAATTGTGGCAAATTTCCGAGTTGTGTGGCGACTCCGCTTGGATAACTCCGATATTTGTCCCCAGAACCCCGAATCGTGGCAAAATTCCGAGTTGTGCGTCCACTCCGCTTGGATAACTCGGATTTTTGACCCAGGAACCCCGTATATTGATTAAAAAAGTCAAACGAATAATCCCTCTGCTCGATAAACATCATATTTATCCGCGACAACCCCAACCGAGTGCCAGCCTGCCCTGGCCACTCTCCTCGAAGGAGTTCTTCACCTGAAGTATCCACTCACTACGCAAAAAAACTCCACAAAGCTGCAGCCCCACGGAGACTTAATTGACTTAATTGACTGAATTGACTGAATTGACTAAATTGACTGAATTGACTGAAATGTGGAAGTCCAAAATCCGTTGCCTCGGCGGTCGGCAATCCCCTTCTCGAAACGCAAGCACGCACGGTTCAATCCCGCCCCTCGCTGCAATCACTTCCAAAAACGCCGAAACCTAGAACTCAATCACGCCGCTCACGGCGATCCCCTTCTCGAGCCACAGAAACCTAGACCTCAATCCCGCCCCTCGCTACAATCCCCTTCTCGAATCGCAAGCACCTAGAACTCAATGCCGCGTCTCGCGGCGATCCCCTTCTCGAAAGGATGTTTCAGCAAGCGAATTTCGCTTAAGTAATCAGCGCGGCCGCGCAACTCATCCGAAGGGTCGCGGCCAGTGAGAACAAGGTCGGGGCCGGCAGACAGCAACTGCACACGATCCATCAGCTCGTAGAGGCGGCTCGCGTCAAGCAAGCCGAGGTTTACGGAGGCCAGGGTTTCGTCCAGGACTAGGAGGCCGCCATCAGGGTGGGCCGCCAGCCAGGTGAAGGCCTCCTCAAGGCGAGCGTCCTGGCTCGTGCGCAGGAGAGCGAGCTGCGCGGTGTTGAGCTCCCAGGTGAAGCCTTTGGCCCCTTCAGGCTGGCCCGATGTGACTTCGATGCCGAGCTGGCGCAGGAGATCGAGCTCCGATGAGCTGCCATCCTTGAGGTACTGCTGAAATAAGACAGGGAGTCCGGAGCCTCGGGCTCGCACAGACAAGCCCACCGCCGCGGTGGTTTTACCCTTGCCATCACCAAAATATACGTGTATCAGGCCCATACTGCCTCCTCCTCCTTATTCTTGAGCGACTTGCTTGAAGGGCAAATAGGCGAACGGCAAGGCTGCCGGCAGAATCTCGACCTCCAGGACAGGTGCGTCGAAAACTTCGCCGTCATAATTGGCCGGGAAAGCTCTGCCATCCAGGCTCTCAACTCGCGCCTTCGTAAAACGTGAGGAAAGAGCCTTGGGGTCGCCGATGTGCGCGCCGCTGCGGTACTTGATGAGGAGAGGGATAAATTCTGTGAAGCTCAGGTGCTTGACCAGGAGGAAGTCCCCGAGTCCATCGACAGGGTCGGCCAAAGGAGCCGACTGGAAACCGCTCCCGTAATAGCGGCCGTTGCCAAAGGTCACGATAGCAGCTGGTTCTTCGCCGCTGTGGACTTCTCCCTTGGCGTCTGTAAAGCTGTAGCGCAGCGGATAATGCTGCAGTGAAGTTAAGGAAGCCAGGACGCCCAAGCCGTAGGCCAGGCGCCCGAGCCGGGGCCAGCGCTTGCGCAGGTCATTGATTCGCTTGAGCACCACTGTGTCGAAGCCGAGGGAAATCATATTGATGCTGAAGTGCTCGTTGACCTTGAGGATGTCGATGCGGCCGAGGATGGGATTGGCCGTAAAGGGCAGCAGCGTATCCGCGACTTTGTCGCCTACGGTGCCGGGGTAGAGTGTGCGGGCAAAGTCATTGCCGGTGCCCAGGGGCAGGACGCCCATATAGCAACTGCCTCCTTGCAGAACGGTCGCGACCTCATTGAGCGTGCCGTCGCCGCCGCAGGCATAGACGAGGCCCTCAGCGCCCCAGCGCTCTGCCCATTCGCGGGCCAGCTCTGCGGCATGGCCCTTGTACTGGGTCAGCTGAATGTCCGGGGTGTCATGCCCGGCAAAAGCCCGCAGAATCTTCTCTTCCAGATGCTGGGCACGGCCGCTGCCTGCCCTCGTGCTCAGAATAAAGCGAATCCGTAATGTCGCGGGCTTATCAGGCTGCATAGACTCTCCTCTGGGGTTCGCTGGAAACCCGGTCTAACAATAATCGAATGCTCGAGCCAATACTTACTCTAACCAATACTGCGGCTGACATCCAGCTTGAGCAGCTGGTTCAGCTCGACGGCGTACTCCATGGGGAGCTCGCGGGTAAAGGGTTCTATGAAGCCAAGAATAATCATTTCGGTAGCCTGTTGCAAGGTTAGGCCGCGGCTCATCAGGTAGTAGAGCTGCTCTTCGCTGACGCGGGATACCGTACCTTCGTGCTCGACGGTAGACTGCCCTTCCTGAATACGGTACGTAGGAATGGTGTCGGACTCGGACTTGGGATCCAGCACCAGCGTGTCACACTGGACGACACTGTGGGCACCGACGGCTTTGGGCGAATGGTGCACCGTGCCGCGATAAATCGCGTTGCCGCCGTTGCGGGCGATGGATTTGGAGATAATCTGCGAGGTGGTGTTCGGGGCCTGGTGCATCATGCGTGAACCGATGTCTTGTCGCTGACCTTCGTCCGCCATCGAGACAGAGATCATGGAGCCGTGGGCGCCTTCGCCTCTCAGGTAGCAGGAAGGGTAGAGCATGCTGACACCGGAACCGATGTTGCCGTCGACCCACTCCATGGTGCCGCCGGCGTCGCAGGTGGAGCGCTTGGTGACCAGGTTGTAGACGTTGTTTGACCAGTTTTGCACGGTCGTGTAGCGGCATTTGGCATTCTTGCCTACGAAAATCTCAACGACGGCTGCGTGCAGGGAATTGGTGGAGTAGGCTGGCGCAGTACATCCTTCGATGTAGTGCAGGTCCGCGTCGTCGTCCACAATAATCAGTGAACGCTCAAACTGCCCCATCTGCTCGGAATTGATGCGGAAGTAGGACTGAACCGGCTGGCTGAGCTTGACGCCCTTGGGTACGTAGATGAAGGAACCACCTGACCAGACCGCGGTATTCAAGGCGGCAAACTTGTTATCGCCGGCAGGTACCAGTGTGCCAAAGAACTTCCGGAAAATCTCCGGATGCTCACGCAAACCTGTGTCTGTGTCACTGAAGATGACGCCTTTGTCCTCGAGCTCTTGCTGAGCCTTGTGGTAAACGACTTCAGACTCGTACTGGGTCGAGACACCGGCCAGGTACTCACGCTCCGCCTGGGGAATACCCAGGGCCTCGAAAGTGTCCTTGATCTTATCCGGCACCTGATCCCAGGAGCTTTCGGTCTTGGCTGTGGCGCGATTATAGTAGGTCAATTCGTCCATATTCAGGTCGGAAAGGTCCGGGCCAAAATGCGGCATGGGCTTCTTGAGGAACATGTCGTAGCCCTTGAGACGAAGCTCGGTCATCCACTCGGGTTCTTTCTTAATCTTCGAGATCTGGATCACCTTATCGCGGTCCAGCCCCTTGCTGATACGTTCGTTGGAAATATCACCATCATAAATATTATGCTGGTAACGGCTTCTGACGATATCTTCTGCCTGGACTTTCTCATTATCAGGCTTCATAGTTTTCCTCCTTCTCTACATCAGCGTCGATGTGGCCGCCCTGGCTAAGCCCGGTGCTGTCTTCGCCGGCCAGACGATTCTGACGGATGCGCTCCAGGCCACGTTCGGTGGCCTGCCAGCCCAGGGTCGCGCACTTGACGCGCTGGGGCAGGTGGGAAACGCCTTGCAAGCTGAGGGCATCACCGATCGCTTCTTCGTCGAAGGGCTCGGCTTTGACCATAAGGTTAAAGTTACGGATGACTTCTGTTGCCTCACTAATAGTGGAGGACTCGAGAAGTTCGGACATCATGGAGGCGGAGGCGCAGCAGATCGAACAGCCCTCGCCGCTCTGACGGATTTCGCGGATGACTTCACCCTCGACCAGGAGCTGGACCGTGAGGTCATCGCCGCAGGAAGGGTTCTTAAGGTGAACGGTCATGTAACCCCTGGGGTCACTAGCCAAACCCTTGTTCCGGGGGTTCTTGTAATGGTCCATGATAATCTGGCGGAACAGGTTGCTCTGATCAGAAGAGGACGTCAAGGAAATCACCTGCTTTCGTGCTGACTTCGAGGAAGTGATCGACTTCCTCGGGGGTGTTGTAGAAGGACAAAGACGCGCGCAGTGTGGACTGGACGCCCAGGAAGCGCATGGTCGGCTGGTTGCAGTGGTGACCGGCGCGTATGGAGATGCCTTCGCGGTCGTAGATGCCGGCGGCATCGTGTGGATGAACGCCCTTGATGTTGTAGGCGACCACGGCGTTGGCGGCATTGTGAGGGTTGTAGATCTCTACGGTATCGAGTCTCTGCAGACCTTCCACCAGGCGTGTCGCCAGGCGCAGGTTCTGGGTGTGGATAAAGTCGTAGCCGATGCGGTCGATATACCGCATGGCTTCTCCCCAGCCGATCACTTCAGCGATAGCCATGGTACCGGCCTCGAAGCGCTGCGGAGCCTCGGCAAAGGTGGAGTCAAAGACATCGACCACGTCGATCATCTCGCCGCCAAATTGCCAGGGGGCCATTTCCGCGAGCAAAGTTTGTTTGCCGTAGAGAAGCCCCAGTCCGGTGGGACCGCAGAGCTTGTGCGCCGAGAAGGCGTAGAAGTCGACATCCCAGTCGGCAACGGCCGGTCTGCTGTGGACTATCCCCTGAGCGCCGTCGGCAACCAGCACAGCCCCTGCGGTGTGGGCCAAAGCAGCCAGCGCTTTCAGGTCGTTGGAAGCACCCAGCACATTGCTCACGTGGAACAAAGCCACGATCTTCGTGCGAGGGCTTAAGGCGGCTTCCAGAAGCGCAGGTGTCACCGTGCCATTGCTGTCGGGCTTGACCACGATCAGTTTGGCCCGGCGGCGTTTGGCCAGCTCCTGCCAGGGCACGTAATTCGCATGGTGCTCGGTCTCGGACACAACGATCTCGTCGCCGGCCTCGACATGGGCGTCACCATAGCTGTAGGCAATGAGGTTCAGCGCCTCGGTAGTGTTGCGCGTGAACACAATCTCATGAGCCTGGCGCGCTCCTATGAAATGGGCGGTCTGGGCGCGTACGGATTCGAAAGCGTTCGTGGCCTTGTAGCCGATGGCATCGACGCCGCGCGCTACATTCACCCCATAACTGCGATAGTATTCGGTCATAGCCTGCAAAACCGATTCCGGTTTCAGCGAAGTTGCCCCGCTGTTGAAGTAGATCAAGGGACGTTCGTTTTCGCTGGCCTGCAGCATAGGGAAATCAGCGCGGACCTCCGCAAGCGTCCGGCCGTCCTGAGTCAATAACGGCGGATTATTCATCTTCGGCCTCCCCGAGGATGTCGTCGACGTGCATCTTGCCATAGAAGAGCGCAAGCAGTTCATCGCGCAAAGTCGGCAAAGTGATACGGGCAAAGAG
>JAAYZH010000066.1 GCA_012514965.1 Clostridiaceae bacterium
CAGCATATCTCTTTCGCGCGGCGAAATACTGAGACTGCAGACATATTTCTCATCGCGCGTCACATTCTGCAAAACTACCTTTGCGCCTGTTTGGGCTGCGTTGACCTGGGCCGGTGCTTCACTGATCCGCAGAACATCCCCTACGCTGATCGAATCGTAATCGTTCTCGTTGTCGAAGACCAGAGGCAGGATGCCGTTATTGATGAGATTCGCCTGATGAATGCGGGCAAATGATTTGGCCACTACGGCACTGATTACCAAGGCCAAAGGTGCCAAGGCAGCATGCTCGCGACTTGAGCCTTGACCGTAGTTGTGACCGGCGATGATCATGCCGCCTCCGGCGGCTTTGGCCCGCTCCGGGAAGCTTGGATCACAAGGTGTCAGGCAGTATTCCGCAAGCTTGGGCACATTCGATCTGAAGGGCAGGAGCTTAGAAGTCGAAGGCATGATGTGGTCTGTGGTAATGTTGTCTTCCACCTTTATCAGAGCGGTCTGCGTGATTTGCACAGGCAAAGGAAGATGCTCCGGAACCGGCTTGATGTTCGGACCGCGCACCACCTCCACTGTGCCGCCATCAGCCGGGGGGATTATGATCATATTATCATTGACTTCATATTCCTCAGGAGACGCGATCTGCAGCGCCTCACCCATTGTGCGAGGATCCGTGATCACTCCGTTCAGGGCTGCTGCCACAGCGGTCTCAGGCGAAACCAGGTAGACCTGGGCGTCGGGAGTGCCTGAGCGGCCGTAGAAATTGCGGTTAATCGTACGCAATGAAACTGCGCCGCTGCGCGGGGATTGACCCATGCCGATGCAGGGGCCGCAGCCGGCCTCCAGTATACGGGCGCCGGCCGATATCATGTGCATAAGGCCGCCGTTGCGGGCCAGCATGTTAAAGACTTGCTTCGAACCCGGCGCGATCACGAGTGACACATCCGGATGGGCGGTTTTGCCCTCCAGAAGTGCTGCGACCTTCATCATATCCGTGAAGGATGAATTCGTACAGGAACCGATGTGGACCTGTTCGACTTTGATATTCATAGCGCCGGCTTCGGCCACCGTGTGGACCTTGTCGGGCATGGATGGAAAAGCGATCAAGGGCTCAAGCGAATCCAGATCAATCTCGACAGTAGCAGCGTACACGGCATCTGGATCAGCCTTCTGTTCGGACCAATCCTCTTCTCTCTTCTGCGCCCGAAGATAGGCGCGCGTCATATCATCAGAAGGGAATATTGAAGTAGTTGCACCTAATTCAGCACCCATGTTCGTTATGGTGGCTCTCTCCGGTACCGATAGACCGGCGACACCGGGTCCGGTGTATTCCATGACCTTGCCTACCCCGCCCTTGACAGTAAGGCGTCGCAGCACTTCGAGGATAATATCCTTCGCTGTCACCCATGGCTGCAAGCTGCCGGTCAGGCGAATCTCCATCACCTCGGGCATTTTGATGTAATACGCACCTCCGCCCATGGCCACGGCAACGTCCAGACCACCGGCACCAATGGCCAGCATACCGATGCCGCCACAGGTAGGTGTATGGCTGTCAGAACCAAGCAAGGTGTCGCCCGGAACACCAAAGCGCTCGACATGGACCTGGTGGCAAACGCCATTACCCGGTCTGGAAAAGCGAACTCCGTAACGAGCCGCTACCGTCTGCAAGTATTTATGGTCGTCTGCGTTCTCAAATCCGGACTGCAGCATACCGTGATCAACGTAGGATACAGACAGCTTGGTCTGCACTCTAGGGAGACCCAGCTGTTCAAATTGCAGATAAGCCATGGTGCCTGTCGAATCCTGAGTCAAGGTCTGGTCTATGCGAATACCGATATCTTCACCGGCTTGCATGCTGCCGGAAAGCAAATGTCTCTCGATTATCTTCTCAGTTAAAGATTTACCCATATGAACCTCCGTATGTAGGGAAAGTCAAAGTCAAATTGCGCTCACACAATATTATGAGTGAAACTTTGGCAAATCGTCAATGAAGGGCTCCGTTTCGACCGTAAGTCGGAGGTTTTCGACACAAATCATTACTTTCGAACGACAGTACAACGCTTATCCTATAAACGTTAAGCCGTCCGGCAAAACAACATTCTCGGGCTTCTGACTGCGCATCGACAAGAGCAAGGCAAAAGAGAACGGACCGACACGCCCAATATACATGGCAAAGATCAAGGGGATCCGCCCCCAGCTCGAAATATTCTCGGTTTGAACCGCAGTAACACCAACGGTTCCGACCGCTGACATGCTTTCAAAGACTAAATCCATGGCGGAGTACAGACCATCCGCAAGTGCCTTGCGTTCAGTGATCATCAAGAGAAGACTCACTGCCATTACAACCATCATTCCCATAATCGTGATCACAAAGGCTCTCGTGAAAATCTCCTGACTGATTTTGTGTCTGGCAAGAACTGCCTCTTTTTTACCTTGCACGTTACTCCTCAACGTAGCCAGCACAATGGCTACCGTCGTTGTTTTCATGCCGCCGCCGGTGGAGACCGGACTGGCGCCGACAAACATAATCAGAATACTCAAGAGCTTGGAAACATCGCGAAGATTGGCCTGGTTTATCGTATTAAAACCGGCGGTACGCAGAGTAGCCGCCTGAAACAAAGCCGCCAGAGGTTTTTGCCAGGTCGGTAATGTACCCATGGCCTGAGAGCCTTGATTGGACCACTCTAAGATCAGAAATAAGACGGTTCCCAGAAGAATAATGGAGGCAGTTAGTCCGATCACGAGTTTGCTGTGAAACATCAGTTTACGGTTTTTGCGGAAGTTGAATATATCGATCCAGACGATAAACCCCATACCGCCAAAGGTCAGCAGCAGGGTCGTTGTCATGGTGACAATCGGGTCCGCGTTAAGAGCCGTCAAGCTCGAATACTCGCCCGTCCAGCCTCCCATGAGATCAAAACCCGCATTGCAGAAGGCGGACACCCCCTGGAACATGCCGATATAGAACGCTTTGGCCGCTGGCAAGTAACGGGTGTAGCGCAGGCTCAGAATCAAGCCGCCGATAATCTCGAAGCTCAGTGTAATCATGAGCACACGCTTGACCAGACTGTACACTTCCGCTACAGAATCACTTGCCGTCGAGTCTTGCACTGCACGCAAGGTCTTGATGTTCATACGCTTTTTCGTGAGGGAGAAGAAAGCAGCTACCACGGTGATCAAGCCGATTCCGCCCAACTGGATGAGGGTAATGATCACTACATGGCCAAAAACACTCCAATACGCCGCCGTATCCACCAGAACCAGGCCTGTTACACACACTGCAGACGCCGCGGTGAAGATCGACGTCAGGAAGGAAGTCCAGACGCCTGCATTCGACGCAACTGGGAGGCTCAGCAGAACCCCTCCCAACAAGATGAGCATAGCGAAACTCACAGCAATGAGACGCGCCGGGTTGGCGAAAATCCAATTAAGAGGGTGGATTCCTTGATGCAGCTTGACTTGCTCAGAAGAAATATAATCTACTTGATGTTGTTTCCCGATATTGTCGATCAAGTGTGCATCATCAACAGACACAGCAAGTTCGACCTTGTGCAAGGAAGCGAGCACTTCGCTGTTTGGGACAATCGGAATTTCATCCGTTTCGGGATCTTTGGCCAAAGGCTCAACCGGCAAAATCGCTCGTTGATAGTGCTTACCGGTATGTGTTTCAGGAGCGGCATCGATCGCATTCGCGCCAGGATCAGCCTGACTTGCAGATTTTCTCTCCTCTGCAACACCATCGCCAGCTGCAGGTTTGTTTGGGATATCCTCAGAGTTCCTCTTCATATGTTGCACCCTGCCGCCTTCAGCGTTTGCCTGCTTCAGCTCCATCTGGACGAATAAATGTCTGCCAGATTGCTTCAAAATCACTTTGGTCACACACCATAAGCAATGTGTCGCCGCCTTGCATGCGCAATTCGCCGGTGGGGATACAGACTTCACCTGCGCTGCGTGTCACAAGAACCACGCGGCTATCGCCGATAAAGTCGTATTCTGCCAATGTCTTGCCATTCGC
>JAAYZH010000067.1 GCA_012514965.1 Clostridiaceae bacterium
CATTGATCAGCTTGTCACCACGAAAGGAACCAATTATGAATCGTGAGCAATTCCTTGCAGAGCTTGCCACCCGCCTGGCGAAAATTGCCCCGGTGGAACGCGACGACATCTTGAATTACTATTTGGAATACTTCGAAGACAGAGGCATTGGCGCTGAAGACCGTGTTCCTCCGGACCTGGCCTCCCCTGCTGCCATCGCCGACGAAATTCTGCAGAACATTCCCTTTTCGCAAACGCACGCCGCAGATGGTGTCCGTCTCGAAACCATTCACATGCCCGATCTGCGCCGTTTGGATATAGAGCTGAGCCTCGGAAGCCTCGAAATCGAAGCCGCTGATATCTCCGAGCCCGAGTTGCGCCGCCCCGCCCATCGTGAAAGTCGCGAAATCGATTATGAAGTGGAAATCTTCACAGAAGGCGACAAACTCGTGATCCGCGATCATGTCCGCAAAAAGTGGTTTCGCAGCAGCAATTTCCAGCCCGATCCGATGATACTGCGAATCCCTAAGGCAAATAGCCTGGAGCAGGCCAAGATCGTTTTATCGCTGGGGAGCACCAAGATCTACGACCTCAACTGCAAACATCTGCATTTGCATAATTCGATGGGTTCTATCCGCCTCAAGGGCGGCGTGATCGATCTTCTGGACGCCCGGCTGGAGATGGGCTCGATAAAGTTCGAGAATGTTCTCATCAAGTCATCGACCATCAAGGTCGACATGGGCGACTTGCGCGGTACAGCCGTCCTCCTCGGGAACCACAACCTACGCTGCGAGATGGGCAGCATCAAGCTGGATCTGGCACAATCCCGCGAAAATACAGCCCTGCAGACCGATGTGACGATGGGCAGCTTCAGAGTCAACGGCCGCCGAGAAGGTACCGGAGCGTTCGACCGTTCATCTGTCCCCACCTCCAGTCTCGAGATCAAGGTCAGTATGGGCAGTATCAATCTGAATTTCCTGCAATAGAATTTGGTTTTGTCAAGAATAACCCGCCGAAGGCATATCCCAGCGGCGGGTCTATTTTGGGCCAAAAAACAGTCGCCCTACACGCAGCGCAGGGACATGCCCTAGTCCTTCGCCGCAACTTGCGTGACCCGATACCGGGTAATTTCTGCGATCAGTGCCAATGGCAGTCCTTTTTGCCAAGGCAAGCGAATCGCACCTTTAGAAAACTTATAGCCCTCCGCCGTCAGACGCGGCGCAAAAGCCTCCACCGCTTCCGGCCCCGGATAGAGCCCCAGATGATCCTTGTTAAAGGCGAAATGGATCAGGTTTTCTTTCCAAAAATACGTCGGCATCTGCCAGCTGATCTTCTCCACCGCCTCGGGAGCTGCCTGCCGAATGGTCTGTCTGACGCTCTCTAACCTAGTATGATAAGCCTCAGGCTGCACAGAAATATAGTAGTCCACCGTTTGAGGGCCATCTTTGCAAAAATGTGCTTGTTCAGTTCGAGCGAAACTGCGTCCGCAAGCAGGACATTGCCACATAATGGACTCCCCTCTCAATTATTGCGTGATGTTCACGCGTTTTTTGGCCAAAGCCATCAACAATGCCACAAAACCGAAACCGGCCAAACCAATGCCCAGCAGGAACAGCAGCGGCGTAGTGAAGCTCTCACTTGCTCCCGGCAGCCCTACCGCGATCGTACCAGCGAATGAAGCAGGGATTAAAGTCGTCGTCGCAACGCTGAAATTCAAAGCAAAGTGCTGAAAACCATAATGCTCCTGCACATAGGCAGCGCTGAGCGTAGGTCCCGCACCATAGGACAGACCTA
>JAAYZH010000068.1 GCA_012514965.1 Clostridiaceae bacterium
AAATATCCGAGTTATCCAAGCGGAGGGCACACACAACTCGGTTTTTTGCCACGATTCGGGGTTCTGAGGACAAATATCCGACTTATCCAAGCGGAAGGCACGCACAACTCGGCTTTTTGCCATGATTCAGGGTTCTGGGGGCAAATATCCGAGTTATCCAAGCGGAAGGTACGAACAACTCGGCTTTATGCCAAATATCCGGGCTCTGACGTTAAATAGCGGAGCTGCCACCCCCCATTCAGCAAAAATCTCGTTATTCGAAACCGCGGCCTGCCACCTAGCCCACGCCGCGCTCCGCCCCTAACCAGAGCAGCGGCCCGCCTTCCCAAGCCGCCTTCCCAAGTCGACTTTCCCGCCGACGGCGAACTTACCTGAGGGCAACTGTGCCTTCGCCAACGGCTTGCAGCAGCTGGTGCAGGCTGCGCTCGAGCTGATTGAGGTCCTGGTCCTGGGTGAAGTTCGGCCGCGCGCTGTCGTGAATGTAGCGGCCGATGGCCAGAAGATGCCGGCGGTTGGAGGGGGTGCTGACGAGGGCAGCGCCTGCGATGGCCTGGAGGAGGGCTTTGATGATGGAGAGGTCGTTTTGGCCGTAGTGGACGATCTGCGAGTAGATGGTGAAGAGGTCTTCGCCGAGGCTGAAGTTCTCGATGACGATTTCGCTGGGGTCTTTGGCTTCTTCGTCGTGCTCGGTTTCGAGGATGTCGTAGCGGCCTTCGATGCCGGCGAGGTCGCCGGTCAGGAGGCCCAGGGAGTTGATGCAGGAGATGGCGGTATTGGGGTCGTTGATGCCGGGAGAGATGGCACGGAGGGCGATGTCGACGATTTTCTCGAGTGAGTAGCGGTAGTCGAGGATGGTGTAGCGCTTGTTTTTGAGGTTAAAGCAGCGGGCGATTTTGGCCTGGAGTTCTTCGGCGTTTTCAGGGGCTTCCTGGCAGTGCCAGGTGGCTAGTTTGGCCCCATTGCGGACAAAATCACCGACACGCGCTGAGACCAGAACTCGATGGCCTTCGGGCTCGAGGAGGCGCAGGATGTCACGCGTGTGGACGGCTTCGAGGTAACCGCTGCCGTTGGCGATGATTGCATAGCTGAAGGCAAAACGCTCGGTCTCGATGTGCTCGCTGCGCAGATTCATTTCTTCTTGCTTATAGGTGTCGATGATGTCGGCGGCTTCGTCGTAGAGGCTGCCGATGAGATTCTGGGCCTGCACGGCGTTGGCTACGGTGAAGATGAAGATGACGAATTGCGCTACGCACCAGAGGGCGTAGAGGATGGCGACGCTTGAGGACAGCACTTGCTCGCCGACCAGGGATTTATTCAGGAAGAAGAGCATGCTTATGCAGTAGAGGAAGCCGCCGATGAAGGTGCCGAGCACGCGCATGGTGGTTTTCTGCTGGAGAAAGTTCTCGACGATACGCGGGGAGTAGCTGGAGGAGTAGGTGGTCAGGACGACCATGGTGGTGGAGAAGGTGAAGGTCGTGACGGTGAGCCAGGCGCCGGCCAAAGTGCTCAGAATGCTCTGGGCGAGGGCGGTCCCGGTGAGGAGAAAGCCCGGGAGAACGTGGATCAACGGTATGACGTCGAGATTGACCAGGAGGACCAGTATGGTCAGGAGGACAGCTCCCAGGACGGCCTTGAAGATCTGGAAACCAGGCTGGTGGTTGCTGTAAAACATCAAGATTTTCTCGCGCATAGGGCCTCCTAGTGTGTGTCTTTTTTTATACACCTATACATTACCGAACCGGAACGGTCAGCGCCAGACGTAGCTGGTCATACTGAGTGTGCCCATCAAGTAGTCTTGGGTGAGGATCTCGACTGCAGGCAGCGCGTCGCCACTACCCATAGCTGCGCCCAGCGTGTAGTAGAAGGGGGAGAGATGATCGGGGTAGGCGGCAGCGAGCGAAGCACCGGGCAGTTCTTCCCAGTGGAGGGCGGCCGCAAGATCGTTGCCACGCTGCGGGTCGACTGCTGATGCGATGGCGCGGTCAAAGGCTACACATTCGGGATAGGCACGGTTGCTCATGGCCATGTTGAGCTGGCGCAGATTGTGTACGATGTTGCCGCTGCCGATGATCAGAATTCCTTCTTGACGCAGCGGGGCCAGGTTTTGGCCTAAGGCGAACCAGGCTCGGGCATCGAGTGCAGCGTTGCTGGACAGCTGGACGACGGGGATGTCAGCCTCGGGGTACATCTTGAGGAGGGGGGCATAGGCACCGTGGTCGTAGCCGCGATTCGCGATGGCGGCGACTTCACTGCCGAGCCGCTCTTGCACGCGCGCGATCAGATCGGGCGAGGTGGCAGCCGGGTACTGCAGCTCGTAGATCGGCGGCGGAAAGCCGTACATGTCATAGATCATGGCGGGTTGCGGGTCCGACTGCACACCGTTGTCGCGGGTGTACCAGTGTGCGGAGATCATGAGGATGGCGCGGGGTCTGGGCAGCTCACGGCCGAGGCGCTCCCATTCCGTGGTCCAGGGGTTTGCCTCGATCAAGTTCATGGGCGAGCCGTGGCCGATAAAGACGACCGGTTGGGTCTCTGGGGTTTGAATAGACATCTTGATCTCCTCTATACATTTTCCAGATAGGCCAGGGCGGCTCCGGTGCCGTCCTCTGCCGCGACTGCTCGGCCTATCTCGGCTGCTTTGCTGATCATCTCGTTGCTGTCGAACTGCAGAAATGCTTGGGCCAAAGCCTCCCCCGTCAGCTTCTTCTCGTCGAGCGGGGCGCCGGCCAGGCCGAGCCTGTACATTTGCGCAGCCCAGAACGGCTGATCTACAGCAAAGGGCATGATCAGCTGGGGTTTCCCGCTCTTGAGCGCGGCGGCCAGTGTCCCGATGCCGCCGTGGTGAAGGATGCCTTTGGCCAGGGGAAAGAGTGCGCTGTGAGGAGCGCCAGGGATGGCGAGGATCTCGGGGCAGTGCGGGAAAGACATTCCGCTGCTGCCCAGGAGTACAACGGCGCGGTTGCCGGACCTCTGGAGGGCGTCACGCAGCATTTGGCCAAAACCAGCGGGATCCTTGAGCGGAAGGCTGCTGAAACTGACGACGACGGGAGGGCTGCCGGCTTCGACGAATTCGCGTGCTTGAGGATCGAGACTCTCGGCAGCGCCGTCGAGAAAGAAGAAACCTGGCAAGTAGACTTTGTCCTGCCAGCTTGTAACATCAGGAAAGAGTTGGGTACTCAGAGGATAGACGATGGGAATCTCCCGCCCGCCGGCGACGTAGGTGTAGGCCCCGGTCTTGCGCTTGGGCAGCCCCAGCGTCTTGACACGAAAGTCGTTGACTTCTTTGATGCTGGCGCTCTCGGCTTGTTTCATCAAGGTGTACGTGAGCTTGTTGAGGCGCGGACCGAGATTGCGTGTGGTGACGAGGGCCGGGTTCGGGAACTCGGTGATGGGATAGGTGGCCGGGATCGGCGGCAGATTGACGCAGCGGATGCCGAGGGTCTCGGCGATATCGGGGGCACCGAAGGCCTTAGGGTGATAAACGATGAGATCGGAGCCTTGTGCCGCTTTGTAGAACTGG
>JAAYZH010000069.1 GCA_012514965.1 Clostridiaceae bacterium
AATACGTCTTTGTGTAGTGTTGAAAGGCCAGCTCAAATTCTGAAGTCTTGGAGTACTGGTGATTAATTTCTGTGCCCGGAACGCTGGCTGCGTTCGCACTGGCTTCATTGGACAAAACCACAGCCGTACTCCCGGTGAGGTATGCGCAAAAATATGAAACAAAAGCCAGCAAGGCTGAAAATGGTGTGTGGCCGTTGAGATACCCTTCTCGATTTAATCGCAGCATTTCGGGGTCCAGGGTGCGGCTGACCAGCAGGCGTCTGTCTCTTCCGTAGCCGCCGATCTCCATGGTGTCCAGACTTGCCTGGGTAGGATTGATCGCAAAAAGGAGGTTTTGGCCATGCAGAGGCCGCAAATGCTCGAGGGTGACGATCGAATCCTTGCCGCCGCCAATCGGGATCAGCCGGGTCTCCGCTGCCAGGAAAGTCTGGTCTGCAATTTCTGCAGGTTCAGCAGTCGAGATGAGTTCCATGAAGCTTATGCGGTCAGGATTAATCTCATTGCGGTAAAAAAACTCACCCAGGCCGCCGAAGTAGAGCTGCTTCCACCACGCCAGCTGCGCTTCGTCCAGATAAGCGGCCTCGACCACAACGCGCGGCGGACAGGCGATTTTCCAATAACTGACCAGCTCAACCATTCCAATCGAGAACAAAATCCGACGTGCCATCGGGCTGTCCGGGTGATTGAGGAGCGGCCAGCTCTGGCTGGGGAAATAGAGGCTGGGTCTGAATTCAGTCAGGCCGGGCACAACAAAGTGATAGCGGACCACAAAACCGCCGTCCTGTGCTTCGACAGTGAAATCTCTATAGATAAACTCCGGGAAACGCTCCCGCAGTTCCAGATACTGTGTGTTCATGACAAGTCCTACTCTCTGAAAGCTTTCTCCACATTATAGTCCAAAGAACAATAGCGCGGAAAGGCAATCGGGTTTTCAGCCCTCGTTCATACCTGCTTGTTTGTCCGCTCTGTACTGACGATAGATCGGCAAGTAGACTTCGCTGTCACGCGTCACACAACCACTTACACAGAAATTTGCCTTGAGTTCGCTGCACATACCACAGGTGGTACAGCACTTGCCTGGCTCGATTTTGCCCTGTTGCAGCAGATCCGCCGGCAGGTCCGGGTAGGCGATGCTTTGGCGGCCAAAACCGGCCATTGACAAACCCCTGCGACGGAGAGCATTCGCTGCTACAGACGGTCCAAAATCACGAAACCAGCTAAAGCCCAACCCGACCATAGGAATCTCTGGATAGGCGGCCTGCACGGCAGCCACTCCCCTGATCAGGCGGTCACAGCCCTGCAACGGTGTTTCCTGCGCTCCTGCCTGTTTCTGGTCAAAGGGACGATTGATGTGCGGGACATAATACGGGTTACCCATCGTGAACGCGAACAGCTCTACACCGGCCTCTATCAAGTCCCCTACCAGCCGCAGCGGTTCTGTCAAGTCTGCTTCGCTGCCTCCCCGGCGATCCATGCCCCAGCCCAGCGGATAAGGCAAGGCATCATAGAGATTGAGCCTGCTGGCCACGATCAAGCCCCTGCACTCGGGATCTTGCTTGATGCTGCGGACGATCGCGAGGATGAGACGGG
>JAAYZH010000070.1 GCA_012514965.1 Clostridiaceae bacterium
AAATATCCGACTTATCCAAGCGGAGTCATGCACAACATGGTGTTTTGGCCAGATCTGATGCCGAGTGGACAAATTTGACATTTATCGGAGCGGCGAGGCCAGATAAACGCCTTTTTTGACCAGCTCTGGGTCGGTAAAGCAAATTCACGCTACTTCAAGCCGAGGACACACCAGTTGGACAGATTTCCGCCTGCGGAGAAGAAAGGAGGCTTTGGTGATATGATGTTTACAGCACAATTTCGTAATAGAAATGAGAACGTTCAATGGAGAGCGAAGTATGAAATATCGCAGTGTTTTTGACATAATTGGACCCATAATGCTGGGTCCGTCGAGCTCACATACGGCAGGGGCAGCTCGTATTGGTATTTTGGCCCGTAAGCTATTCCTCAAGGAGCCCAAGCGGATCAAAGTCCATTTCTATGGTTCCTTTGCCCAGACCTATGAAGGACATGCTACGGATATTGCCGTGGTAGGTGGTGTGTTGAACTTGGATGTCGCGGACCCCGCGCTGCCTGATTCTCTGCGACTGGCGTCAGCTCGCGGTATAGATGTCGAGATTATCCCCGAAGAAGCGATTCCAGAACATCCCAATACGGTGCGTATTGAGCTCTACCGCGATGAGGACTGGCTGTCCGTGACCGGAATTTCCATCGGAGGCGGCCAGGTGCAGATCACGGACTACTCGGGTTTCCCGCTGAAGCTGTCGGGTGAAAATCCCACGATGCTGATCCTGCACAAAGACGCCTACGGAGCAGTGGCAAAGGTCACCCAATGTCTCATGAACGAGTGCATCAACATCGGCCACATGGAGGTATCGCGCCTGATGAAGGGTGACCTTGCGCTCATGGTCATCGAAACCGATGAGGCCCCCACCAGCGAAACTGTGGCTCGTATTCAGGAACAAAGTCACATCCAAAAAGTTGTGGTTCTGGAGCCCTGAGCCTGGAGCTCTGAACCCTGAACCCTGAGCCCTGAGCCTGGAGCCCTGAACCCTGAACCCTGAGCCCTGAGCCTTGAGCCTTGAGAGGAAAGCATTTATGTTTAAAACGATAGAAGATCTGGTCCTGCAGGCCGAATCCCGCGGCTTACATATCCACGAAATCATGCTGGAGCAAGAGATCGAGAGCAGCGGCAAAAGCCGTGAAGTGATTCTCGAGGCCATGCGCGCCCGTTACGAAGTGATGGACCAGGCCATTAAGCGCGGTATACAAGGGGTTCACTCGCTGTCCGGCTTGACCGGCGGAGATGCGCAAAAAATGTACGAATATCTCCAGGGCGGCCGCTATCTGACCGATCCTACGCTGCTCCTGGCGACCTGCTACGCAGTCGCGACCAATGAAGTCAACGCCTCAATGGGTGTGGTCTGCGCGACGCCCACGGCCGGGTCCTCCGGCACGCTGCCGGGTGTGTTGCTTGCGCTTCGGGATCGTCACCATTTTAGTGACGAGCAGGTGATCGATGCCTTGTTTACGGCCGGGGCTATTGGCTATGTGATCGCCAACAATGCGACAATTTCAGGAGCGGCCGGCGGCTGTCAGGCCGAGGTCGGCTCGGCGGCTGCCATGGCGGCCGCGGCAGCCGTCGAGCTGGCGGGCGGGACGCCCGCCCAGGCCGCCCAGGCGGCGGCTATGGCCCTGAAGAATCTCCTGGGGCTGGCCTGCGATCCGGTGGCGGGTCTGGTGGAGGTGCCTTGTGTCAAGCGCAACGCAGGCGGCGCGGCAATCGCGCTGACTGCGGCGGAGATGGCTTTGGCCGGCGTCAGCTCACGGATTCCGCCTGATGAAGTAGTCCAGGCGATGTACGCTATCGGCACCATGATTCCCGAGGCCCTTCGCGAAACGGCTGGAGGCGGTCTGGCCGCGACCACCACTGGCAGAGCCTGGAAAAAGAAGTACGCACATAGCGGCAAAGTGGTGGACAAGTAACTGTAACACAGGAAAGGGAGACGACGATGGAAGCGAAGAACAGAATTCTGCAGATTTTAGAAGCGAAAAAGCAACAGATCTTTGACCTATCTGACCTCGTGTGGGACCTGGCGGAAATTCGTTTTGCCTGTGTCCAGTCCGCCCGGGCCCTGGCTGATTTGCTCGCAGGCGAGGGTTTCTCGATCGAGTGGGAGCCGGGCGGCGTGCCCAGTGCTTTTGTGGCGCGCGCTGGCCATGGTTCGCCCTGTATTGGGGTTTTGGCCGAGTATGATGCTTTGGCAGGGATGAATCAGGTTGCAGACGTGACAGAGAAGCAAGCTTCCGCACCTGAGGCTGGCGGTCACGGCTGCGGCCACAACGCGATCGGGGCAGGTGCTGTAGCCGGGGCAATTGCCATCGCCGCTTACCTGAAGGAGCAGCGGGCCGAGGGCAGTGTCGTGCTCTTCGGCTGCCCGGCTGAAGAAGAGGGCTACGGCAAGGCCTTCCTGGCCAGAGCGGGAGTGTTCAACAGTGCAGACGCCCTGCTCACTTGGCACCCCACGGCCACAACCGGTGTCTGGGGCCAAAGTACCCTGGCGGTGAATCAGCTCTACTTCAGCTTCAAGGGTGTCTCAGCCCACGCGGGCGCGAACCCGGAGCTCGGGCGCAGCGCCCTCGACGCGGCCGAGCTGATGAATGTAGGGGTGCAGTTTCTGCGTGAGCACGTGAGTGATGCCACTCGCATTCACTATGCCTTCCGCGATGTCGGCGGCGGGGCGGCGAACGTGGTCCAGCCGACTGCGAAACTTCACTACATCGTCCGCGCCCGTACCCAGGCCGAAGCGGTCGCGGTCACCGAACGTGTCATCAAGGTCGCCCGGGGCGCTGCACTGATGACCGAAACAGAGGTCGAGGTGGTCTGGGATGCCGCCGCTGCCGAGTACATCGTAAACCGGACTCTCGGCGATGCCATGTACGCAAACCTTCAGGCCGTGACACCCATCCCCTATGA
>JAAYZH010000071.1 GCA_012514965.1 Clostridiaceae bacterium
ACGAATTCCATGTTCCGGGCTGTTGAGGAGACCAATCGTCGCCGCAGTATTCAAGAAGCCTACAACATCGAGCATAATATTACCCCGACAACGATTTACAAAGAAATTCGCAACACGCTGGACACGTTTGCCGAAATCGTGGAAGAAGAAGGGATCAGCACGGGCAAGCGGCCGGGTGAGAAACGTACGCTCAAAGATGAGATTGGCGCGATGAAGCCTACCGAGCTGGCAAAAATAGTCTCGCGTCTCGAGCGCGAGATGAAGAAAGCTGCCCAGTCACTGGACTTCGAACAGGCGGCCGAGCTCCGCGACCTGATGATTTATGCCAAAGGACGCCTTACAGAATAACCTCTGCTTAATCCGAATCTCTTCTTGGTCATTGAGCGAAAGCTGCTTAACTTGTCTGACTTTAGCCTTTTTTATGCGTGTTGCATGAGGAATTGCCGCTTTAAGCAGACCTTCGTGATATAATTACATAAAGTGTTTTCTCAGTATCGAATCAGTGAATGGAGGAATTATTTATGGCCGATTACAAGCAGGAATATGAGCTTTGGTTGAATGACCCATATTTCAACCAGGCGACGCGGGAGCAGCTTGCCGCAATCAGCGGACAGGAAGAGGAGATCTTCGACCGCTTTTACCAGAACCTTTCTTTTGGCACCGCCGGACTTCGCGGTGTTTTGGGCGCGGGTACGAATCGCATGAATGAGTACACGGTTGCGCAGGCCGCGGAAGGTTTTGCCCGTTATCTTGATACACTGGGTCCTGAAGCTGCCGCCAGAGGAGTCGCGATTTGCTACGACTCCAGACATCGCTCGCGGGAATTCGCGGAGATCTCGGCTGCGATTTTGGCTGCTCACGGAATTCGCAGCTACTTTATGGATGAGCTTCGCCCTGTTCCTGTTTTGTCTTTCACTGTCCGCCACCTGAATTGCATCGGTGGAATTATGGTCACGGCCAGTCATAATCCTGCCAAGTACAATGGATACAAGGTCTACGGTGAGGATGGGGGCCAGATGCCGCCGGAAGCAGCTGATGTGGTCGCAGCCGAGATGGCGAAGATCACAGATTATCGCAGCTTGCAATGGTCGGACCTTGATGAAGCATCCGCAACCGGTTTGATCAATGTAATCGGACCCGAGATCGACAAGGCTTACTCGGATATGCTGAAGAAGCTTTCTATTTCGCTGGACAGCGTCGCTCGCCACAAGGACATGAAGATCGTGTATACGCCTTTGCATGGCGCCGGCAACAAGCCTGTCCGCCGCATCCTCAAGGAGATCGGTTTCGAGAACGTGCTGGTCGTCACTGAACAGGAACAGCCCGATGGTGCTTTCCCGACCGTTGCTTTCCCGAACCCGGAAGAGCGTTCAGCCCTGCAGATGGCGATTGATCTGGCTACGCAAGAAGAAGCCAGCCTCGTTATCGCTACTGACCCCGATTCGGATCGCACCGGTTTGGCCGTACGCAAGCCCGACGGAGAATACGCGGTCATGACCGGCAACCAGATCGGTATTTTACTGTTAGACTATATTCTTTCTTCGCGCAGCGCTCGCGGCGAGCTGCCTGAGAAGTCATTCGTGGTCACGACAATTGTTTCTTCACGCATGGTCAAGAAGATTTGCGACCACTACGGTGTTGAACTCTTTATCACACTGACCGGCTTCAAGTTTATCGCGGAGCAGATCAAGCTTCATGACGAAGACGGCGACATGCACTTCCAGTTTGGCTTCGAGGAGAGCTTTGGCTACCTGGCCGGCCGTGATGTCCGTGACAAGGACGCCGTCGTCGCCAGCATGCTCCTGGCTGAACTGGCCGCCGTAGCTGCGGATGAGGGCATGACGCTCTACGATCGTATGCAGAAGATTTATGAGACATATGGTTATGCAGCTGAGAAGACAATTTCGGTTATGGCCGAAGGTGCCGAAGGACAACGCAATATTGCCAAGGCCATGACTACCTTGAGAGCCGAGAAGAATGCGGTAATCGCAGGTATTCCGGTCAAGTACATCAATGACTACGAAACCCGTGAGAGACTCGACACAGCAAGCGGTGAAGTTACGCCAATCGACACGACGAATTCCAATGTCCTGCTTTATGAGCTCGATGGTTATGATTGGATGTGTGTCCGCCCATCAGGGACAGAACCTAAGATCAAAGTCTACTTTGGCTGCTATGCCGAATCGCAGACTGAGGCCGAAACTGAGCTGAACAGCATCAGAGAAAGCTTCTTAGGCTATGTAAAGTCACTATTGTAAGTACACGGAATTCGACTGAGAACATGAAGGGCCTGTGCGTGCTGAGCGGACAGGTCTTTCTTTATAATTCGGTAGCGTGAGGCAGTTGCCGGACTGGAACAGACGAACGAAATAATACAGTACGCACACGAAAGCTGTTCTTTGAGGCTCTTGCCCTTTGTGCTAAAGTAGGAGGAGATTTTAAGAAGGGGAGATTTGCTTTGGCCTTTACCCATTTGCATTTACATACGGAATACAGTCTTCTTGACGGAGCGAATCGCCTCAAGGATTTGCCGGCCAGGCTGCGTGAGCTTGGCATGGATTCTTGTGCTATCACGGATCACGGCGCCATGTATGGTGTGGTGGATTTCTACACTCTGATGAAGAAAGAAGGCATCAAGCCTATTATCGGCTGTGAAGTCTATGTCGCCCCGGAAGGACGTCTTCTTAAGGAGAAAGGTCTTGGCTTCGGGCATCTGATACTCCTGGCAAAAGATAACAACGGCTTGATGAATTTGAATAAGATCGTCTCTCAAGGCTTCATTGACGGGTTTTATTACAAGCCGCGTATTGACTACGAAATTTTGCGGCGATACAGCGAGGGTTTGATCGCCCTGTCAGCTTGTTTGTCGGGTGAAATTCCACGCGCTTTGCTAATGGGCGATAGGGAGCTGGCTCGGGAGAAGGCCCGGCTCTATCGAGAGATCTTTGGCAGTGAGAATTTCTACCTGGAGATTCAGGCTAACGGTATGCCGGAACAAGAGCGGGTGAACCGCGAGTTGCGTATACTTGGCGCTGAGCTCGGCATCCCTTTGGCCGCGACGAATGATTGTCACTATATGCGGCAGGAAGACGCTGCAGCGCACGAGATTCTGCTGTGCATGCAGACCGGCAAGCGCATGAGTGATCCGGATCGTATGCGTATGGGCTGTGACACACTCTATGTGAAGTCGGAGGCTGAGATGCGCCGCGACTTGCCGGATTATGCGGAAGCCATTGAGAATACGGCCCTGATTGCAGAGCGTTGCCAGGCTGAGCTTGACTTCAGCACGATTCACTTGCCGGACTTCACTGCGCCGGACGGGCGCAGCAGTCCCGAATTCCTGCGTGCCGAGTCGCGCGCCGGCCTCATGAAACGTCTGGATCTACCGCATCGCCAGGGCGAGGCGGAATACTATGCCCGCCTGGACCATGAGCTTGAAGTCATCATTGAGATGGGCTTTACAGATTATTATTTGATCGTTTGGGACTTTATTCGTTTTGCGAAAGAAGACGAGATTATGGTCGGCCCGGGCCGCGGTTCGGGTGCCGGATCACTGGTGGCCTATGCGCTGGGTATAACGAATATTGATCCGCTTGAATATAATTTGCTGTTCGAGCGTTTCCTGAATGTCGATCGTGTCAGCATGCCGGACTTTGATATCGATTTTTGCTACGAGCGACGCCAGGAAGTGATCGATTATGTGAATCGCAAGTATGGTCAGGACAGGGTGGCGCAGGTTATCACGTTCGGTACTTTGGCCGCCAGAGCCTGCCTTCGCGATGTCGGCCGCGCCCTGGACATGCCCTATGCCGATACCGATAAGATCAGCAAGATGATCCCGACAGATTTACACATGACGCTTGATAAGGCGCTGGAGGTCAATGCTGAACTCCGGAAACTCTACGATGCCGACGAGAGTATTCGTACGGTATATGACACAGCCCGTAAGTTTGAAGGTATGCCCCGACATGCCTCTACACATGCTGCCGGTGTGATTATTTCGAGTATCGATATCACCGATGTAGCACCCTTGGCTCGCAACGACGAAGCTCTGGTGGTTCAGTATGCCAAAGAAAACGTCGCCGACCTAGGTTTGCTGAAGTTCGATTTCCTGGGCTTGCGGACTTTGACTGTGCTGCGGGATACACGTGATATGGCCAGAGAAAATCACGGTGCGGTGATTGATTACGATCGTCTGCCCCTCGACGATGTCCATGTATACGATATGCTTTCAGCAGGAGACACGGCTGGTGTGTTCCAGCTCGAAAGTTCCGGCATGACCAGCTTCATAAAAGAGTTGAAACCGGACAACTTCGAAGATATTATTGCCGGAATTGCTTTGTACAGACCGGGTCCGATGGAACAAATCCCCCGTTATGTGCAGGCGCGCCACGATAAGTCGTACATTAAGTATCACCATCCGCTATTGCAGCCAATTCTTGAGGTTACCTACGGAACGGTGATTTACCAAGAACAGGTTATGCAAATCGTGCGGGATCTGGGCGGCTTTTCCATGGGTCAGGCGGACCTGGTACGCAAAGCCATGTCGAAGAAAAATGCTGATTTGCTCGATTCTTACGAGGAACTCTTTATTTTCGGCGGCGTGGATGAGAAGGGAAGGCCCGTTGACGGCTGTCTGAAGCGAGGCGTCAGCGAGCCGATTGGGCGTTTGATCTACAAGGAGCTGCGCGCTTTCGCGGGTTACGCATTCAATAAGTCGCATGCCGCGGCCTATGCTGTGGTGGCCTACGACACCGCCTGGCTGAAGTATTACTATCCGGTAGAGTTTTTAGCCGCGATGTTGAATTCGTATCTGGGTGATTTGAGCCAGGCCGCGAATTACGTTCAGGTATGCAAGAACATGGATATTGCCATTCTGCCGCCGGATGTCAATCATTCCTTTGCGCGGTTTCGCACGGAGAGAGGGGCGATCCGTTTCGCCCTGGGCGCGATCAAGAATGTCGGCGAGCAACAGATCAAGGCCTTGGTCCAAGAGCGCGAAGAAAATGGCGTGTTTGTCGATTTTGGCGACTTTCTGCAACGTGCTTTCGATCGAGGTCTCTCCCGCAAGGTGATCGAGAGTTTGATTTTTGCTTCAGCCTGTGACTGTTTTGGCGAAAGGCGTTCCCGGATGATGAGCGCCGTCGATCCGTATTACGAAATGTTGAGTCAGTCACGCAAAAACCACATGGAGGGTCAGGTCTCGTTCTTTGACTTGGGAGCGGACGAAGCCATGGAAATCGCGCCGCCGAAATTTCTCGAAGTAGAAGAGTACGCGCGTCAGGAGCTTTTGGCCAAAGAAAAAGAGATGTTAGGTATCTATTTTAGCGGACATCCGCTGGAGGACTATGCCAAACGCTTGACTCGCGAAGGATATACATCGGCAGCTGAGCTCAATCCGGTGCCTAATCCGGAAAGCGAGAATGAAGAATTGCTTGTACAGCAACAGGGCCCCGCGGATCAGGCTGAAATCAAAATGGCGGGTATGCTTTTGAAACGGCGCAATATCACGACGAAAAGGAACGAATTGATGTCTTTTCTGACGATGGAGGACCTGACCGGTCAATTCGAGTGTGTGCTCTTCCCGCGGACGCTGGAGCAGTTTAACGCATTCATCCGCGAAGGCAGAGTTTTGGCCTTGCAAGGAAGGGTGAGCCAAAAAGAGGATTTCCCCAACAGTATGATCGTCAATGCGGCAGAAATCATGCCCCCCGATACCGACACCTGGCCGCAGGGCAGCAGCTTCGCACCCCGATCACAGGCAGGAGGTCTCCGCTCGCAAGATCGGCAGAACGAGCCGGTTTACCGTAGCGAAGCCAAACCGTCTGCAACGGAGAATTCTGGGGAGTCATCGATTCCGGACCTGAGTCCGTCTGCTGCCCGACTGGTGCTTAAGCTTCCCGGCGTGTCGACAGAGCCGTTGACCAGAAGTCTCACCGCGCTGTGCCAATACTGGCGTGGTGACACGCCGATGGCAATCTATTTTGAGGGCGATGGAGTGTTGTCAGAGCTCCCGCCTGAGCTGAGTGTAGAGACTACGCCGATGTTTTTGTACGCACTTGTGGAGCGATATGGTATAAATAATATTTGGATTGGTAACGCGTCCGAAGCATAAGGCGGCAGTCGTTGTGGCAATAACAGAAGAAGATAGAAGAAGAGGGTAAGGGAAATGGCTTTAGATAGAAGTGAAACGAAAATCCGCAATATTGGTGTACTGACCAGCGGGGGAGATGCCCCGGGTATGAATGCAGCTGTGCGGGCAGTAGTTCGCAGCGGTCTGCACTACGATTTCAACATGTACGGCATCAAGCGCGGTTTTCACGGCTTGTGGCGCGGTGAGATGATTGAGCTCGAAGCCCGTGATGTATCCGGTATTCTACCTCGCGGCGGTACATTTCTGATGACTGCCCGCAGTGCGACTTTTGCCACACCTGAGGGGGTGCTTAAGGCGAAAGAAATGGCTAACGTCTTTAACTTAGGAGCCGTGATTGTGATCGGCGGTGACGGTTCATTCCGCGGCGCTCAGGCTCTGAAGAATGTGGGTGTCCCGGTCATTGCTATCCCAGGTACAATTGACAACGACATCTCCTGCTCTGAGTACACGATCGGCTATGATACGGCTATGAACACGGCAATGGAGGCGATTGACAAGCTCAAAGACACGGCTTCTTCACATGAGCGATGCTCTGTTATCGAAGTCATGGGCCGCCGCGCCGGCTATATTGCTTTGAATGTCGGTATTTCCTGCGGCGCAGAGGTCATTCTGCTTCCTGAGGTGCCCTTCAACTTTGACCAGGATGTTGTGCGCCGCTTGCTTGACTGCCGCAACAGCGGCAAAAATCACTACGTCGTTGTCGTGGCTGAAGGGGCAGGCAACGCAACAGAAATTGCCAAAGAGATTCAGGATAAGACCGGAATTGAATCTCGTTCGACCATCCTTGGCCACATG
>JAAYZH010000072.1 GCA_012514965.1 Clostridiaceae bacterium
CGCAACCAATTTCTGTTACTAAAATTCATCGGTAAAAATTCAAACATATGCGATCCTCCTTTTGTGTAAATACAGCTCGTGGCGCTGTCTTGTGGTTCACTTGTATGTTACAAGCCAATTTTGACTTTATTTGACATTCGATTTTACAAATTTGTGAATGCTTTTTGAATAATTTTTACCAAGGCGGAGTGCGACTCTGCTTGCCTGACGTTCGTGCAGCAGTCCGAGTAGAGTGCTACAATTAAATCTGAATATTCATCCGAACAGGAGATTAGAATGAGCACAGCTAGAGAAGGCGGCAGGGCCTACGCAGACGCAGTGAATGCGGCGTTTGACGAGATCTTTACTGCTATTTTAGATAATCAGGATTTGCAGAGCGGGACAGAGTTTGATTTTGCCCGCGATTTGAAGAAGCTTTTTGACGCAAGATCTGAGGCCTGGTATGAGGAGCCGCACGAGCTGCTCAACCAGCAGGGGCTGAGTGCCTATTTGAACAGCCTCGATCAGGACAGCGTTTTGGAATTCCTCTTGGGAATTAGTGAAACGACAGATTACGCCTTGCCGGAGAGCGTCAAGGCCCTGTTATTGTCCCTCACCCCGGAGAAGCGCGAAGCGTATTTATCGCTGATCCTGGCGATTTCTCCCGAGGCAGAGAGCGACAGTCCAGAGCGGTTGCGTGAGATCTATCGCGTCAATCAGCTGTTGCCTCTTGTACAGCTTTGGCCGGAACCTGCCATCATCGATCGTGTGCTGGCATGGTTTCTAGCAGTGGAAGAACCGGATGAGCGGATTGCCGATGCCTTGGGAAATTACCTGAAAGCACTTGGCGTACAGGCCGCTTTGCCCTTGATCGAGCACATTTCTACAGAACTTGACGGTGATCGTGCTGACAAGAACGGCACGGACTACTTGGTCCAAGATCTGACTTCGATCTCGAAATTCGATGAATCGTTGCGGGACAGAGTGTATCCGATTCTGCGCAAAGCATTTCGTGTCATGAGCAATAAGACCATTCCGGTACTCTGCCTGGGTGATTTTGGCACAGCCAGAGCGATTCCCTTGCTGCGCACCTACGTTGAACAGAATGCTTCGTCCATTGACAGAGCGCTCTATTATGATATTATGTCCGCTATTCAACGCCTGGGCGGCAGTACCAAAGACCTGCCCGATCCGTTCGGTGATTTTACTCGCAAGGGACCACAGGGTCCCAAAATTGTTGAAATATGAGGTCGGTACAATGGCATCAGTCAGCTTAAAGAACATTGTTGATGAGTTTAAACTCGAGGAGCTTACTTCCTTCGGCAACACGGAGGACATTCTCATTTCGGTTGCGGACGTAACCCGCCCGGGTCTGCAACTGTCTGGTTCGTATGAACATTTCGGTGCTGACCGTATTCAGCTCCTGGGCAATATGGAAATGGCCTATCTGGAGATGCAGACGGCTGAAGCGCGCATGCAGAAACTGGATCAGTTGATGGGGCGCGGGATTCCCTGCTTGATTATTTCCCGTCATCACGAGCCTTTCCCTGAGATGGTTGAGTGCTCGAACCGTTATTCGGTTCCTTTGCTGCGTTCACCCGAGGTGACTTCGGTCTTTATGAGTTCGCTTATCAAGTACCTCAATGTCGAACTGGCGCCGGAGACGACCCTGCATGGAGTTTTGGTTGAGATTTACGGTGAAGGCATGCTGATGCTAGGTGAGAGCGGTGTCGGTAAGTCTGAGACGGCAATGGAGATCGTGAAGCGCGGCCATCGCCTGATTGCCGATGACTTGGTGGAAGTGCGTCGTGTTTCGGACACTACGCTTTTGGGTAGAGCGCCCGAGATTATTCGCCACCTGATCGAGATCCGCGGTCTTGGTATTTTGGATGTCAAGGAATTGTTCGGTGTTTCCGCAGTCAAGCAGCAGGAGTCGATCGATTTCGTGATAAACCTCGAGCTTTGGGATGAGCGCAAAACCTATGAGCGTATGGGTATCAATGAAGAGAGCACCGAAATTCTGGGTATTCGTGTACCTTCGATTACGATTCCGGTGCGGCCCGGCCGCAACCTTGCGATCATTGTCGAAGTGGCGGCGATCAATTTCCGCCAGAAACGCATGGGATACAACGCTGCCCAGGCTTTGACCGATCGTCTGTTCGGCAAGAGCAAATAAATAAGGATTATCTGAGATTGAGGAACGATTTCATGCATGAGTGGCAGCCGTTACAAGAGCAGTATAACTTGGAAGTGCGCAGAGATGAGACTTTAGCGAAGCATTGCACGTATGAGGTCGGTGGGCCAGCCGACTTTTTTTGTGAACCACATAATATGGAAGCCTTGCGCGGTGTACTTCAGTTGTGCAGGGCCAAAGGCACACCCGTAACCATCATCGGCAAGGGCTCTAACCTTTTGGTTTCGGACCGCGGCATACGCGGCATGGTTGTCTGTCTTGCCGGTGCCTTTGCGAAACGTGGATTTCTGCAGGCCTGTCCGGGCCGTGAAGCCTACGCAGAGGCCCTGAATTCTCTGACAGAAGAGCCGCAGATCGACGCAGACGGCTTTGCCTGGTTGTTTTCTGAGGCCGGTGCGTCGATGATTGAAGTTTCGAAATATGCGTCGAGTCTTGCTTTAGGCGGGCTGGAATTCGCCTGCGGCATACCCGGAACAGTCGGCGGCGCAGTCTATATGAATGCTGGCGCCTATGGCGGCATGACCCAGGAAGTGGCCGCGATCACGTATTACTTGGACGCGGATTTCGAGCTCCGGGCTGCTGTTTGGGATGAGCAGAATTTCGGCTATAGACGCAGCCTGTATCAGGATGTGAAGGGCACGATTTTGGCCACCTGCTATCGTTTACAGCCTGGAGACGCTGCAGAAATTAATTCGAAAGTTGCTGAGCTGACTGCGAAACGAGAGAAGTCCCAGCCGCTCGAATACCCAAGCTGCGGTTCTGTCTTCAAACGGCCGGAAGGCTACTACGCCGGTAAACTGATTATGGACAGCGGACTGCAGGGGTTCAGGATCGGCGGGGCAGAGGTTTCACTTAAACACGCCGGTTTTATCGTGAATCGCGGAGGAGCTACGGCGACGGATATCGCGGATCTCATTGCCCACATCCGCAAAACCGTGGCGGAGAAATTCGGTGTGACACTCGAAACGGAAGTGCGGTTTATCGGCGACTGGTGAAGACAGAGAAGACATTCTCACAGTTTTAGTCAACAGAAAGGAATGGGTCCACACTATGGAAATCTTGATACTCACCGGTATGTCCGGCAGCGGCAAGAGTGTCGCGGTCAATAGTCTGGAAGACATCGGCTTCTTCTGTATCGATAACCTGCCGCCCCAGCTTTTGGCTGACATCGTAATTAAGCTCGCGAGAGCCAATCAAGGCGAGGGTGTGGGGATCGATCGGCTGGCGGTGGTCGTGGACAGCCGCAGCGCAGAGTTTTTCTCGACCCTGGATGACAGCCTGCGCCACATAGAAGAAGAGAAACTACCCTACAAGATCCTCTTTCTTGATGCCTCGAATGATACGCTGATCAGCCGCTATAAGCAGACCCGCCGCAGTCACCCTATGTCTGAAGAAGGCGGAATCCTGACCGGTATCGACAGGGAACGTGCTTTGTTGCGCCCCTTGCGCGAACGAGCCAGCTCAATCTTGACTACTGACGGCGAAACCCCGCAGAGTCTGGCAAAGAAGGTCTATAAGATCGTCGAGGCTGATGTGGATGAGCAGCGCCGCATTACAATCCTGGTCCAGTCCTTTGGCTTTAAGTACGGGGTACCGGAAGACAGCGATCTGGTCCTCGATGTACGCTTTTTGCCCAATCCCTTCTACATTGAAGAACTCCGTCCGCTGAGCGGCCAGGATCAGGGTATTTCAGATTATGTATACGGCTTTCCGGAAACCCGTGTGTTCCTGGAGAAGCAGGTCGATATGCTCCTCTTTCTGATGCCATACTATATTCGCGAGGGCAAAATCACTTTGACAATCTCCGTCGGCTGCACCGGCGGTCGTCACCGCTCGGTTCTTCTGGCAGGGGCAATTGCTCACCGGCTGCGTCAAAACGATTACAGGGTAACGCTTACCCATAGAGACATCGCCAAGGATTTGCAAAAGTGAGAAGAGTTACATTTTCCCAGAAGGTCAAAGAAGAGCTCGTAAACCTCGAAATGGAAGACAACGAACAAGCCAGCCTCTGGCTTTGTTCCGCCTTGGCCGCGTCAGGCCTGTTCCGAGCGGGAGAAGTGTACATCAAGAGCGCTCAACGGGCCTTTATCGAAAAGTTGCAGTTGGAAGTAAGGCGTCTCTGGGATATTGAAGCTAGCGTCGGCGAAAAAACGGCGTATGCATATCTCACGATCAGCGGACAGGCACAGGTGCAAATCGTGCGCCAGGAAATGCTTGCCCACCTGCATTACAACACCCTTCGCGGGACTCTGGAGCGGCAGGCCGGCAGTTTTGCGCCTGCGCTTCGGCTTACTGCTCTGCGTTCGATCTTTTTGGCCGCAGGGTCTTTGGCCGAACCTGCCAGCAGTTACCAGATTGAATTCGCCCTGCGCCGTTTGTCTGTCGCGAATTTCGTCGAAGAGCTCCTGGAACTCGAGGACATTGAGATTTTGCGTCTGCAGCATGGAGCCTATCATATGCTGTATATCAAGAACGGCGACCAGATTGCTCAGCTCTTGGCGAACGGGGGTGCGCACATGTCCTACCTTCAGTTTGAGCAGATACGGGTTCGCAAGAACATGAACGGAATGGTGAATCGTACGGTCAACTGCGACAGCGCAAACTCACAGCGAGTGGCTGACACTTCTGCCCGGCAGATTGAGCTCCTGCGTGATCTGGATGCGGCGAACGGTGTCGACAAGCTGCCCGATGACCTGCGTGTGGTCGCCAGACTGCGCCTGGACAACCCCGGATTTTCGATACGCGAGATGGGTGAGTGCATGGATCCGCCGCTTGGTAAATCCGGCATGTACCATCGCCTCGGTAAGCTTGAAGTCTGGGCCAAAAACTACTTAGCAGAATTAGGAGAAGACAGTGGCACTTGAAATCGCCTTAATCGAGCCGGAGATTCCCCAAAACACCGGCAATATCATCCGCACGTGTGTCGCAATCGGAGCCAAGCTCCATCTGGTCGGCAAGCTGGGCTATTCGCTCGAAGATCGGCTGCTGAAGCGGGCCGGCCTGGATTACTGGTATCAGCTGACGGATTTGCAATTGTGGGACAATGTCGAAGCCCTTTTGCAGGCCAAAAGCGGCAACGCGATTTACTACACAAGCACCAAGGACAGC
>JAAYZH010000009.1 GCA_012514965.1 Clostridiaceae bacterium
CTCGCTGCGTGAGCTGATCATCTACGGTCTCAAGGGCCTGGCTGCCTATGTCAAACACGCGAATGTGCTCAAGGCTGAGAATGAAGAAGTAGACGCATTTATTCAGGAGGCTTTGGCCAAAACCCTCGACAACAGTTTGAGCGTGGATGAGCTTGTCGCACTGACGCTGGCTACCGGCGCTAATGGTGTAAAGGGTATGGCGCTTCTGGATGGCGCGAACACCAGCACCTATGGCAACCCCGAGATCACGGAGGTGAACATCGGTGTCCGCAGCAACCCGGGTATCTTGATTTCCGGCCATGACCTACGTGACCTGCAGATGCTGCTTGAGCAGACCGAAGGCACCGGCGTCGACGTCTATACGCATTCCGAGATGCTGCCTGCGCAGTATTATCCAGCCTTCAAGAAGTATGATCACTTTGCCGGCAACTATGGCAATGCCTGGTGGAAGCAGAGAGAAGAGTTCGACGCGTTCAATGGTCCGATCCTGATGACCACGAACTGCATCGTGCCTCCGCGTGACACATATAAGGACAAACTCTTCACGACTGGCATGGCAGGCTTCCCCGGCTGCCCGCACATTCCCGGTGAGATCGGCGAACAGAAGGACTTCTCTGCCGTGATCGAAGCTGCGAAGAAGTGCGCTCCTCCGACTGAGATCGAGACCGGCAGCATCATCGGCGGCTTTGCCCATGAGCAGGTCTTTGCCCTGGCTGATAAGGTCGTCGAGGCTGTCAAGAGCGGCGCGATCCGCAAGTTCATCGTCATGGGTGGCTGCGACGGTCGTCAAAAGAAGAGAGACTATTACACCGAGTTTGCGGAAGCTCTGCCGAACGATACCGTCATCATGACTGCCGGCTGCGCCAAGTATCGTTATAACAAGCTCAACCTCGGCGACATCAATGGCATCCCGCGCGTGCTCGACGCCGGTCAGTGCAACGACTCGTACTCCCTGGCTGTTATCGCCCTCAAGCTTGTCGAGATCTTTGGCCTCGAGAGCGTCAATGACCTGCCGCTGTCGTTCAACATCGCCTGGTATGAGCAGAAGGCCGTTATCGTCCTGCTGGCCCTGCTGTCCCTCGGCGTCAAGAACATCCATCTTGGCCCGACACTGCCGGCCTTCCTGAGCCCCAACGTCGCGACCGTCCTGGTGAACACCTTCGGCATCGCGCCCATCGGCAGCGTCGACGAAGACGTCGCCTTGCTCGGCTAAACCCCAGCCCGGTAACGAATTACACAAGCAATGCGCAGCTCCGCGAGGGCTGCGTATTTTTTTCGCTATGAGCTGTTTAGAGATGCAGAATATTCAGGTGATCGAGCACAATTTTGATCCCGATGAGGATGAGGACGACACCGCCGAAGATCTGGGCGGATTTGCCCAAGCGACCGCCGAACTTATTGCCGATGACGACTCCGACCAGGCAGAGGCCAAAAGTGACCAAGCCGATCAGGCTGACAGAGAGGAGGAGGTCGACACGCAAGAAGGCGAAGGTGATGCCGACCGCCAAGGCATCGATACTTGTGGCAATAGCCAGCACCACCATCGTACGGAAATTCACCAGCATGCAGCTGTCGCTCTCGCTCTCGTCTTCGCCATAAATGGCTTCGCGAATCATGTTAATCCCGATGAGGGCCAGCAGAATCAGGGCAATCCAGTGATCGAGCTGCGTCAAGACTCCTTGGAACGTGCTCCCCAGAAAGTATCCCGCCACAGGCATCAGTGCCTGAAAGAGGCCAAAGTACAAAGCAATGATCAAAGCGTTCTTGCGGTCGAGACGCTGCATGCACATGCCCTTGCAAATCGATACAGCGAAGGCATCCATCGCAAGTCCGACACTGATGAACAAAATCTCAACAAACCCCAAAACACATTCTCCTCTTCCGCACGCGTGACGATCGTATAAAAAAGACCTACCTGCAGCCCTTGCCGCAGATAAGTCTCGTCGATTCCAACCAAGCCAGATAGTGGACTATCAGTATGTTGACCTAGTCACGCGCCTCTGTGCGCGCCAACTACTCCCTTATCGTTTATTTGATTAGAGCAAATGTACCTATGTCTGTCAAGCCAAGGCAAGCTAGCCCAGGTATGCCTGGAGAGTGTGTTATGCCAAACGAGGCATGGCTGGTGGGTATGTTATGCCGAA
>JAAYZH010000073.1 GCA_012514965.1 Clostridiaceae bacterium
ACGGGCAAAGAGCGGCGTCAGGAAACCGGCCGTCATCAAGCGCGCAGCCTGATTGCGGGTCAAACCGCGGCTCTGCAGGTAGAACAAGGCGTCTTCCGGCACCTGGCCTACCGTGGCGGCATGGCTGGCCTTGACGTCGTACTCGTCGATCAGGAGCGTGGGATCCACAAAAGCTTTGGCCTCATCGCCGATGGTCATGAAGCGGTTGTCTTCGCGAGCTTCCGTGCCGTGAGCGCCTTTGGCGATGTCAGAAATACTGACAAACGTACCTGTGCCGCCGCTCTCGACCACACCGTGGTTGTGGATGCGGCATTGCGAATGCGGCTTCAGGCAGTAGATGTGGCTCTGGTAGCTTTGTTCGCTATCGGCCTGGATGTAGGCGGCACCGCCGACATTGGCCGAAGCACCCTCCTCATGCAAGTAGACTTCCCCTTTCTCGACGAGGCTGTCGCCGAGATTGACAGAAGTCCAGCGGAAGTTCGCGCCTTTGGCCAAATCCGCCTTATACAAGCAAGCCTTGAAGGCGTCTGTTCTCAGATACGCATCCGAATTCTCGCCTTCATAAAGCGGATGGATATAAGTAATATCAAGCTCGGCATTGTCCGCCAGCTTGGCATAAATCGTGATATTGGCCCTGAGTGTTTCGCTGTCTGCGGGCTCAGCATCATGGGCTACCCCCGCCTTCTCGACGAAAACCACCCGGGCTGAGGTGTTGGCAGGCAAGAGTAAAGCAACGGCCAGGCTCTCACCGGGCTGCGGTCTTTGCATGTAAATGGGCAAAACCTTACCCGTGGCTGAAGGGTCCAGCGCCAGCTTCCAGATCTTCGCCGGTCGGGCCAGCGCATCCAGAAACAAGGCTTGCTGTTTCTTCGTTTCAGGCTGGTAAAGCACCTTCGCCCACTGTTGCCACTCGCTGTCCAGGATGTCCTCTTCACGTACCGTCCACTCCGTGGGCACAGCCTCTCGGTCTGTCAGCAACCAGGGCGCTGTCTGCTGCGGCAAAAAAACAGGATAGACATCCAGGCCCAAACGGGCCAGAAATTGTGTTTTCGCTATCATAAATTACCCCTTACTTGAGCAGGGCCGCTAAGTCGTCCACCGCTTCTGCCTTTGCCTGAGGAACATCCGCGTCCCCCTCCTCATAGTCAAGGCCCAGCTCCTGACGAAGCCAGTCATAGCCTTCGCGCTCAAGACGATAAGCCAGGCCGGGGCCGCCGCTGCGCACAATGCGGCCATTCATAAGAACGTGCACATAATCCGGCTGAACGTAATCAAGCAAGCGCTGATAATGGGTAATCATCAGTACACCCATTTCATCGCCGCGGCGTTTGCTCATCTCGGTGATGTTTTGGCCCACAATACGCAGGGCATCAATGTCGAGTCCTGAGTCGATCTCATCAAGGATGGTAATCGCAGGCTCCAGCAGGAGCATCTGCAGGATCTCATTGCGCTTCTTCTCACCGCCGGAAAAACCTTCGTTGAGGTAACGATCCGGAAGGCTCTCCTGCATCTCGAGCTTGGTGACTGCCTCATTCAACTTCCTGCGAAAAGGAAACAAGCCCAGAGGCTTCTCGCGTCTGGCATTCACAGCCGCGCGGAGGAAATCCGCGTTTGTCACGCCGGAAACTTCAGCCGGATACTGCATGGCCAGGAAAATACCCTTGCGTGCTCTCTCGTCTACTTCCATCTCCAGAACGTCTTCACCGTTTAGGGTTACCGTCCCCCCGAGAATCTCGTACTTGGGGTTGCCCATCAGGCAAGAAGCGAGAGTAGACTTGCCGGTTCCGTTCGGACCCATTATGACGTGGGTCTCGCCGCCCTTAATCGTTAAGTCTATCCCACGTAAGATTTCTTTCTCTTCGACGCGGCTGCGCAGACCTTTTATTTCCAAAACGGGTTTACTCATTGCGTAAAACCACCTTTCTTAACTTCATAGTTGTAGCTTATTTTAAACAGATGCGGTAATTATAGCCATTGGTGGGGCGGTTCGGCCTTGCCTTTGTTACGATTTCATCGATTGCGGCCAAAACTGTGACGAAGCGCACAGCGAATTTCCGCGTCGAATTCAGGACTTCGCGTGGCATTGGCTTGCGTCTGGGCGACGCGCGTGGCGAGCGGCGCGCCGGGTGATGAGAGTCGGCGCGTCGGGGGGGAGCGGCGGGCGGTGGGTGATGAGAGCGGCGCGTCGGGGGAGCGGCGCGTCGGGTTCGGCACTGCTGAAAATGGGACGACGCGCATGACAAGCGGCGGAAAATGGGTAGGACGCGCTTGACGAGCGGCGCGCCGGGTGATGGGAGGAGGCGCGTTGGGTGATAGGACGGGGCTGGGAGGGAGCGGCGGGCGGTGGGTGGTGGGTGGTGGGGAGGATTCGAACAGACAGTGTTAACCATTTTACATATCCAAGCGGAGTGGCTACACAACTCGGGATTTTGCCACGATTCGGGCTTCTGGGGACAAATATCCGACTTATCCAAGGGGAGTGCGGACAAAATCTTGGACACTTAAGGAAAGGAAGTACAAAAGATGTACCACTTAAGTGAAATTGAGCAT
>JAAYZH010000010.1 GCA_012514965.1 Clostridiaceae bacterium
GGAGTTCATAATGTGAAGGATGCGGCTCAACTGGCTTACTACGGTTTGCATAGTCTGCAACACCGCGGACAGGAAGCCTGCGGTATCGCAGCCAGCGATGGAATGACCTTTGTATCTCGCAAGGGCATGGGGCTTGTGACAGAGAATTTTTCTCCCAAAAAGCTTCAGGATCTCAACGGTATGCATGCCTTGGGCCATACACGCTATGCAACTGCCGGCGCGAATATCATTGAGAACGTCCAACCGATTATGGTCCGTTCACATCAAGGGTATTTCGCAGTTGCGCACAATGGCCAGATTGTCAACGCCGACAAGCTGCGAATTGAACTGGAGATGCAGGGATCAATCTTTCAGGGAACTGCTGATACGGAGATCATCGCGCACTTGATCCAACGCGCATCCGGTAATTTGATTGAAAAAATTAAGTCAACGGCCGCCCAGCTCGACGGCGCCTTTTCTATCGTTGTAATGACTAAGAACACCATGTACGCGGTCCGTGACCGCTATGGAATCCGTCCCTTGTCAGTCGGCATGGTAGATGGCGGATATATTGTTGCTTCGGAGACTTGCGCGCTCGAGACTGTAAGCGCTCAGTTCTGGCGTGATGTCGAGCCAGGCGAGATCATCAAGTTTGGCAAACAAGGTATCGAAACCTACCTTTTCGCTGAAAGTCGCACACACAATCTATGTGCCATGGAATACATCTATTTTGCTCGCCCGGACTCGGATCTGGAAGGTGTGAATGTGCATGCTTCGCGCAAACGCGCCGGGCAACTCATGGCGATGAAGGATAATGTAGAGGCAGATATCGTTGTGGGTGTACCGGATTCATCGCTTTCGGCTGCTATGGGCTATGCTGAACAGCGTAAAATCCCCTATGAGATGGGACTCTTAAAGAACAAATACTCTGGTCGAACTTTCATTCAACCTTTGCAAGAAGATCGTGAGCGCGGTGTAAAAATGAAGTTATCCGCTATCCGAAGCATTGTCGAAGGCAAGAAGATTATCTTGGTGGATGATTCAATCGTCCGCGGCACTACTTCTCTGCGCATCGTCAAGATGCTGCGCGATGCCGGAGCATCCGAGATTCATGTTCGAATTGTATCGCCGCCGCTGATTTCTCCATGCTTCTATGGCGTCGATTTGCGTTCCAAGGCTGAATTAATATCTTCCCGAATGAATGTCGATAAACTATGCAAATGGCTCAAAGCTGATTCGCTAAAGTTTCTTTCGCTCGACGATACACGCGAGGCATTCACCAAGGGCCTCTGCACGGCTTGCTTTGACGGCAAATATATAACGAGCCTGCACGGGATGGAACAACGACTGTAGAGAGGAGCCTCCACTTGACCATATTAGGAATTGACCCAGGGTACGCAATTACCGGCTATGGGCTGGTAACCAGTGAAAACCAGAAGATATTGCCTCTGGATTTTGGAGTGATTTCGACGCCTCCGCGAGTACCTTTTGAGCTCAGGCTCCTGGCCATTCATGATGGTGTGACCGCTTTGATCAAACGCTATTCGCCAGAGGTCATGGCAATCGAAGAACTCTTCTTCAACCAGAACACGACAACAGCTATGGGTACTGCCCAGGCACGTGGCGTCATTATTTTGGCAGCAGCGCGCTTTAGCTTATCGGTGTTTGAGTACAAACCATCTCAGGTTAAGAATGCTGTCACCGGTTATGGCAAAGCGGACAAGAAGCAAGTTCAGCAAATGGTCAAGACAATATTGGGACTCGCGGAAGTACCGCAACCTGATGACGCGGCAGATGCTCTGGCCGTCGCGATTGCTCAAGCCAATCGAGGCTCGGTTACCTACGCCCAGAAGCTACGTGGGGGCTATCAATAATGTACAGTTATATTCGCGGAATCCTAACCGAACGTGACGAAACCGGGGTCGTTGTCGATTGTAATGGCTTGGGTTTTGACCTGTTGATGGGGCCGGCACTGGCTGCTAAAGCCGGTGAAATCGGGAAGGAAGTCACACTTTATACGCACTTTCATGTTACTCAGGACAACCAGCAGCTATTCGCTTTCCCCGACAAAGAAAGCCGCAAGCTCTTTCGCCTCCTGATCACAGTCAGTGGTATCGGCCCTAAGGCAGCGATGAATGTACTCGAAGTGTTCTCACCGGCTGCTTTTGCCATCCATGTCATGCAGGAGAATACCAAGGAATTAATGAAGGCCAAAGGTCTGGGCAAGAAGAGCGCGGAACGAATCATCATCGATTTGCGTGACAAACTCGGGAAGAGTGACTGGGGTGAAGAGGCCAAAACCTTCCTCCAGAGCCAGCCCGCGGATAGTGAAGCAATTCGTGATGAGCAGAATGAAATGCGCAGAGATATCTTGGAAGGCCTGGCCTTTTTAGGTTATGCACCCACCGAAGCCAAACGTCTGCTGGAGCAGAGCTTTGACCTAACCATGAGCCTGGAAGAGAATTTGAAGAACGCGTTAGCTGCTGCTCGACAGCCATAACCACCTGATCGACAGCACAACGCAAAGGAGCAAATGGCTATGCCAGATGAATATAGTATTGAAAATTTTGATATAGAGAGCACATACTTTCCTGATGAGGCAAAAGAAGAGCGAGCCTTGGTTTCACGTGAAATTCGTCCTGAAGACAGGGAAGAAGGGCAAATACGTCCACTGCACCTCAGCGAATATTTTGGCCAGGAGAAGATCAAGGCAAATCTGGAGATCTTTATCGCGGCTGCCAAGCAACGCCATGAGTCATTGGATCATGTGCTATTATATGGTCCCCCCGGCCTGGGCAAAACCACACTTGCCGGTATCATCGCCAACGAGCTTGGAGTGAATCTCCGGATTACGTCTGGTCCGGCGATTGAGAAAGCCGGTGATTTGGCTGCGATTCTGACAAATCTGGAGCGCAATGATGTGCTTTTTATCGATGAAATCCATCGTCTCAACCACGTAGTCGAAGAAGTTCTCTATGCAGCCATGGAAGATTACGCACTCGATATTATGATTGGCAAAGGCCCCGGCGCTCGCTCTATTCGCGTCGATCTGCAACCCTTCACCTTGGTGGGAGCTACCACCAGAGCCGGTCTCCTGACAGCACCGCTGCGGGATCGCTTTGGCGTCATCTTTCGCCTTGAGCTCTACGAAACCAAGGAGCTCGTCCAGATTCTGCAACGCGATGCGTCTATACTCAACATCGGCGCCAATCGCGAAGGCCTGGAAGAAGTCGCCAGGCGATCGCGCGGTACACCGCGTGTTGCAATTCGCATGCTCAAGCGTTTGCGCGACTTTGCCCAGATCGAGGGCAACGGGACCATCACTTTCGACATCGCGGCACGAGGACTGCTGGCTCTGGAGGTCGACAATCGCGGTCTGGACAAGATCGATAACCAGATGCTTCGCAGTATTGCCGAGATTTTCCACGGTGGACCGGTCGGGCTGGATACGCTCGCAGCGGTCACCAACGAAGACGCGACCACGATCGAAGATGTCTATGAGCCATACCTGATGCAATTAGGCTTGCTGGCCAAAACACCACGCGGACGGGTCCTTACCGATCTCGGCTGGCAGCATGTCGGACTGAATCCTCCTGACAATCTCATGCAGTCCGGCCGCGCAAACGGCAGTGCGGCTCAGCAGATGGGTTTAGAGGACATGCGTAATTGATTAAGTAAGAAGAAAACGAAGGAGGCGAATGAAGACAAAGACATTACTTTTACATATGTGCTGCGGCCCCTGCGCCGAGTATCCATTGGAAGCTCTGCGCGAAGAAGGTTTCACGGTAAGCGGCTACTTCTTCAACCCCAACATTCAGCCACAGAAAGAATTGGACCGGCGTTTGGCAGGTGTGCGTAAACTCAGCGAACTTCGAGACTTTCCTGTTTTTGCTTTGGAACGTTGTGATGAGCAAGTGTGGCGCGATTTCTCTAGTCCCAATAAGGCAGACCACTGCAACTACTGTTATCGAGTCCGTATGTTTGAAGCTGCTCGTTTTGCCAAAGAGAATGATTTCCCGGCCTTCACCAGCACACTATTCGTCTCCCCCTGGCAGGATCATGAAGCGCTTAAGCAAGCTGCCGAAGAAGCTGCGGAGCATTATGGAATACGTTTCGAGTATCGAGATTTCCGTCCCGGCTATCGTCAGGGGCAGGAAATGGCCAAAGCTGACGAACTCTATCGTCAGCGCTACTGCGGTTGCATCTATTCACTAGGGGAATCAAATTACAAAGAGAAAATCCTCAAGCAGCTAGATTTGAGCGCAGACGCGA
>JAAYZH010000074.1 GCA_012514965.1 Clostridiaceae bacterium
AGCGTGATGTTGAAGACGGCGGAACTGGTGGCAAAGTTCCAGCCCATGGCTGTGTGCAGACCGTCGACAAAGACTGTGACGGAGTCGGAGCCGAGGCCGGCTTCGAGGAAGAGGAGCACGGCCAGCGACAGCAAAACGAGGGCAAATGCGAACACGATGTATTTGCGCAGCCAGTGCCCGGCCACGTCGGCCAGGCGGCTTCGGTCGATAGATTCGCTGTCTTTGTTTGCAAAAAACTTCATTCGCTGTATCTTTCTTCCGCTGCTTGCGGCCTAACGTCTACTGCAGAGCGGGTCGGTCTCATGTCCGCTGCTCGGCTAAAGTATAAGCTCCGCGGCGGGGGCTGTCGAGATCGCAGGCGATCACGCAGGAAGGCTCCTTCGTGTGTCTGCAGCAAGAGCTGGATCGATCCCCGGTAGGGCGTGCTTAGTGGCTCCATGCAAGTGAATTCTGACACAGATCTAGCAGATATCGAACAGCGTCCCCGCACGGCAATCGGCCGGAGGGGACGCTCCTGGAGGATCTGAATTGAAATCCTTTTTCACGTGATTTGTTTTCTCTGTCATCGTTTCGGCTTCGTTGTTGCGCGCTTGATTCTGAAGGCGAAATAAGGCCTGATACAGGCGAAGCCTGCGGGGCGGGCGCATAGGCAGAACTCACAAAACGTGGCTGTGAGCAGCCCAGGCCTGCGGGACGGACGCCTAGGCAGAACTCACGAAGCGTGGGTGTGAGAAGGCGAGCCCTGCGGACGCCTGCGCCCTCGCCCGCAAATGACGCTGGAGCAGCTTAGGCCTGCGGGGCAGGGGCTTTGACCACGATTAGCTCGAGGGTGGCTTCGTGCTCGTTGCGCACATTCATTTTCGTCTTGAAAGGGATTTTCAGCAGCGAGCCGGCGTGATATTCATGCACTTCCTGCTCGTCGAGGCTGATCGACAGGAGACCGCGCACCACGGTCATGTAGACGTTCGAGTTCGCGAAATGCTCGGGCAAGCCTTCGCCCCGGTTGAAGACCATGTGGATGTAGTGGATGTTCTCGTCGAAGATCAATTTCTCGACGGCTTTGTCGTTGCCAGTGGACATTGTAAATACTTGTTCGATCATATGTGTACTCCTTACAGTTTCTGCTTGTATTATAGCGCCTCAGCAGATGTTTGACTTTGCGATGGATCAAGATTCCGCATCAATGCTCGACGGACAGAGCTGTCGCTGTGTAGTGGATGGCGTCTGTAGGGCAGACTGCCTGGCAGTTTGTGCATTGGTGGCAGAGGGCCGGGGTGATCAGGGCTTTCTTGCTGGACGCTTCGACGCGGATGGCCGCGGAGGGGCAGACTTTCTCGCACTTGCGGCAGCCGATGCAGGCGGCTGCGTCTACCTGCTTGGAGCGGCGGGTGAAACGGCCGAAGAAGCGCTGCAGAGCACCGAACGGGCAGATCAGGTTATGAAAGACTTCGGGCTTATAGCGTAGCGTTACCAGTACGGACAGCAGGACCCACAAGGGCAGGACCGGCAGGTTGCGATTGAGGAGCCGCTTGCCGATCAGCATGGCGGCGAGGCTCAGGGCCAGTGCCGCCCAGGGCAGCCAGCCTTTGGCCAGCAGGGATGGCGTGTTCTGTTTCTGAATCTTGAGCTTTTTGCCCAGCCAGTCTGTAGGAATCATCAGGGTGTTCATGGGGCAGGCATAGCCGCAGTAGAGGCGGCCAAAGAAGAGCGCCCCGACCAGGCTGGCGGCGAAAAACACCAGCCAAAGCACCGGCTTGCCTAGGGCAAGCACGACAGCGAAAACGATAAAAAAAGCAATGCGAATGAGATTTGCTTTGGTCTTCATTTGCGGATTACCTCCGGGTAGAGTGTGATGGCTTTGCCGGGGCATTTGGCCACGGTGGGCTCGAGCGCGGCTGCTTCTTCGGCTGTTTCAGGCAGGCGGCGCACAATTGCCTTGTTATCTTGCATTTCGTAGTAGTCGGGGGCCATTTTGACGCAGATCGAACAGCCGATGCAGTACTCGGGTGCGATGACCAGGCTCTGACCGCTTGTCTTCTCAATGGATAGATCCTTATTCTTGACCAGGAGGCCGGTCAGCGCAGCCATGGCGAAGATCGCGAGTACCGTAAGCACCCAGCGCACCAGCATGAAGTCGGGCCCCAGGAATTTCACTTCGTTCGCCAGCATGGGCAGCTTGACCACGGCCCAGCTGCTGAGAATGATGACTACATTCGCTACACTGGCTCCCTTGTTCAGGAGAGTCTTGCTGATCGGGAAGGCTGCGTAGATAGGGCCGGCCGAGATGCTGCCCAGCAGCAGGGCCAGCAGGTAGCCCTTGAAGCCGGACTTCTCACCGAAGCTGCGAATGATGGTTTCTTTGGGCACCAGGACCTCGATCACCACCGTCAGGAAGAAGATCGCAGGCAGGACCTGAACCATTTCTTTCAGGTAGTAGACACTGTTCGACAGAGCGCCCGCGGCCCGCGTCGGAGCCATCAGAGCCAGCACGACGTAGGCCAAAGCCACCGCCAGCAGCAGTTTGTTCTTTTTGGCAAAATCGAGTACTTTCACAGAATCACCCCCATTAGGACTGCAATCAAGAGCGCAAAACTGAAGCTGAGCAGGTTGCGTGTCAGCGCGAATTTCGTGCCGAATTCCTGCTTCTCAAGCGGGAAGGTCACCGCGCCCACCATGGTCAAAGTGGTCAGGAAAGCCACTCCAGGAATAATGCTCGCGCCGGCATCGACCAGCGAACCCACCAGCGGGAAGGCCACGAAGGCCGGAATCAGGGTCACACTACCGGCTACGGCGGCCAGGAAGGTCGACCAGGCCGTATTGCCCGCGCCCATGACCTCGCTGATGGTCTCCGGGGGAACGAAGTGCAGCACCAGGCCGATCAGGAAGATGATGGCGACTATTTCGCTCATCATATTGCCCATCATGCCCCGTGACTTTTTCATTGCTTCCACAGTCCGCGTTTTGTCTTTCTTGAGTGAATACAAGAAGAGGACAAGCGCGATGACCAGAAAGCCGATCGTAAAAATATCCATAGATACCCCTCTCAAATTTTTGCTGGAACCATCCTAAAGTGTTACGCTGGTTTAGGTAGTTACCGCGGTAACTCTTAACCTGCAGAGGAGAAAATCGTATGAGTGATTTACGCAGCTTGCTGGCAGCCGCCCCACTGCTGGCCACCCTGGATGCCGAAGAACGCGAACAGTACCTGAAAGATGGCAGTTTTCATGTGCTCGCCTTTGGCCAAAACGACATCGTTCACTTGGTCGGGGAGACCTGCAGCCGCCTGGACATCATTCTCGAAGGTGAAATACTCATCGAGCACAGCGATGAAGAAGGCCGGCAAATCACAATCGCCGAATTCTACAGCGGCGACGTCCTGAGCGGCAATCTGGTCTTCTCGCAGAACCCTATTTATCCAATGACCGTGACCGCTCGTCAGCCCAGCCGGATCCTGCTGATCAGCCGCGACCGTCTGCTCGATCTCTTCACCGCGAACCGCGCCTTCTTGCAGAGCTACCTGGCCTACGTCTCCGACCACACCATGATTCTCGGCGACCGGATCAAACACTACACCGGCCGCAGCCTGCGCGAGCGCCTCCAGAGCTACCTCCTCTTCGAATACAAGAAGCAAGCGTCCCGTATTCTGCGCCTGCCCATGACGAAAAAAGCCCTGGCCGACAAAGTCGGTGTCCAGCGCACCTCGCTCTCCCGCGAACTCGCGAAAATGCGCGCCGACGGCCTGCTTCTCTTCGACGCCGAAACCATCGAGCTGCTGGATCCTTTCTTTCGAATGTAGACCCCGCTCATAGTGTTTTCGCATAATTGTGGTCAATATACACAAGAAATAATGTTCGTTTTGGCAACAAATAGAACGAAATCAATGCTAAAGTTGTATACAAGACTGTTTGCCGCAGCACGCGGCAGGCAAGAATTCTACCTGAGGGGGACACACAACATGGAAAACACGCAACAATGGGCCGCGGAAGCTTTGGCCAAATGCATCGACAAGTACACCTGGGTCGCGCCTCTGCATAGAGACGAGATTCCCTACACCACCGACGCCAACGGCCGCTACGACGCGCTGCTGCAAAAGCACGTCAGAAACGGCGACCAGGGCCTGAGCTGGTGGACGAACGGCCACTGGGGCGGCATCATGTGGCAGATGTACAGCCTGACCGGCAACGAAATGTTCAAAGACGTTGCCAACAGCTGCGAAACCCTGCTCGACCAGACCTTCGTCGACTACTACGGCCTGCACCACGATGTCGGCTTCATGTGGATCGCCACCGCCGTCAACAACTATCGTCTCACCGGCAACCTCGAGAGCCGCAAGCGCGCCCTCCACGCCGCCAACCTCCTGGTCGGCCGCCTCAACGTCGCCGGCGGCTTCATCCGCGCCTGGAACGACCGCCCCGGCAGCGGCCAGAACACCATCGGCTGGGCCATCATCGACTGTATGATGAACCTCCCGCTGCTCTACTGGGCCACCGCCGAGACCGGCGACCCGCGTTACAAACACGCCGGCATGATGCA
>JAAYZH010000075.1 GCA_012514965.1 Clostridiaceae bacterium
GTCCTGCTTGTTGGGATAGAGCTTATGCACATCGAGCGGCTCGCCGATGATGTCAGCTACCGTCATGCGGGGGTTGAGGGAAGAGTAGGGGTCCTGGAAGACCATAGTGGCTTTTTTGCGGAATTCGGCAATGTCTGCTGCCGTTTTGATCAGCTTGCCCTTGTACCAGACTTCACCTGCGGTGGGCTCATAGAGGTGGAGCAACGTGCGTCCGACGGTGGTTTTGCCGCAGCCGGACTCGCCGACAAGACCGAGAGTCTCACCGCTGTTGATAGCAAAAGAAACGCCGTCAACAGCTTTCAGAGGTTTGCTGCGAAACATCCCGACATTAATGTTGAAATACTGTTTTAGGTCTTTGACCTCGACCAGAGGCTGGTTATTCTTCTCATTCATTTACATTCACCACTTCCTGAGCGGCTGCCACCGCGGCTTCGACACCGCTGAGTGTGACGGCAGGGTCTTGCACGCCGAGTTTTACATTCATCCAGCATGAAGCCTGATGATATTCGTTGATCTGCAGGCGCGGGCAGCGCTCGGTCAGGCAGATCTTCATGGCCTCGTCGCAGCGCGGGGCAAAGGGACAGCCCTTGGGCATATTCAATAAGTCAATCGGCGTACCGGTGATCGGTTCGAGCTTCATCCCTGCGTTGTTGACAGAGGGGATGGAGCGCATGAGGCCCTTTGTGTATTCGTGACGCGGATTGTAGAAAATCTCATCCGCAGTTCCCTGCTCACAAATGGAGCCGGCGTACATCACGACGACTTCATCGCACATCTGCGCCACGACCCCCAGGTCGTGGGTGATCATGATGATGGCCATGCCCAGTTCTTCCTGGAGCGAATGCATGAGTTCCAGAATTTGCGCCTGAATCGTAACGTCGAGGGCCGTGGTAGGCTCGTCGGCAATCAGAATATCGGGTTCGCAGGCCAAAGCCATGGCGATCATAACTCTTTGACGCATGCCGCCGGAGAACTCAAAGGGGTATTGCTTCATGCGTTTCTCAGGCTCATTGACGTTGACGAGACGCAACATTTCGATCGCACGGGCTTTGGCCTCGGTGCGGTTGCGGTCGGTATGCAGCACGATTGCTTCCGTAAGCTGATGGCCAATCGTGTAGGTGGGATTCAGCGAGGTCATGGGGTCCTGAAAAATGATCGAAATCTTATTGCCGCGAATATTTTTCATGACTTTTTCGCCGGCGCCGACCAGCTCGGTACCGTTCCATTTCACAGAACCTTCGACGATTTTGCCTGTGGGCGCGAGGATCTGCATGATCGAATAAGCAGTAACCGACTTCCCGGAACCGGATTCGCCCACAATTCCCAGCACTTTGCCGTGGTCTAAATTGAAAGACACGCCATTCACAGCCTTGATCTCACCGGCGTCGGTGAAGAAAGAGGTGTGCAAATTTTTTACTTCTAATAGTTTCATATTCTAGTAACCCCTTTCTTAACTATTGAGCTTTGGGTCAAAGGCATCGCGGAGACCATCACCCAGCAGATTGAGCGACAGCACGATCAGGGAAATGACGATAGCCGGGATAACCAGACGGAAAGGATACGAGCTGATTCCGTTCAGGGCATCGGAGGCCAGCGAGCCGAGCGAAGGCATGGGTGCGTTGACACCCAGACCGAGGAAGGAAAGGTAGCTTTCCGTGAAAATCGCGTTGGGAATCTGCAGAGCTGTGGAAATAATGACGACACTGATCGAGTTCGGGATCAGGTGCTTGCGGATGATCCAGCTGCCTTTGGCCCCGGCCGCATGCGCCGCCAGGACATATTCCTGTTCGCGCAGGGAGAGAATCTGACCGCGGATCAGGCGGGACATCGACACCCAATAGAGGAGGGCGAAGACAATAAACAAGCTGATGATATTCGACCCGATCTTCTCGAGCACCGTGCCTTCGAGTACGGCGGACAGCGTGACGCGCAGGATGGAAGCCAGCAGGATGACCATGAGCATATCCGGCAATGAATAGATGATGTCAACGATTCGCATGATAATGAGGTCGACTTTGCCGCCGAAATAGCCGGCAATGGAGCCAATGGTCATGCCGATGATAAGCACGATGATACTGGCGAAGAAGCCGACAGCCAGTGAGATGCGTGTGCCGTAAACCACGCGGATAAAGTAATCGCGTCCGGCGGAATCTGTGCCGAAAATGTGGGGGAATACGTTCACGCCTTCAGCGATTCGCTTGAGCTCGGTCTTGCCAAACTCAAACGGCGACAGGTTGTTGAATGAGGGGTCGACCATTTTGCCCGGCTGGACACCGAGCTGGGCATCATAGGCGTAGGGCCAGAACATCGGCAGAAAAATTGAGATCAACGTGATGAGAATGATAATAATCAGGCTGATCGACGCGACCTTGTTCCGCAGGAGGCGGGTGACACCGTCCTTGAAGAACGTCGACGACGGGCGCATCTGTACCATGTACTCCTTGTCCGCGTCTGTTGCGGGAATAAAGGAGTCAAGATTGACATGGAGACCAAACGGTTTCTTTTCCATATGTATTTCCTCCTTATTCCAACGTAATGCGTGGGTCGACAACCTTGTAAAGGATGTCGCTCACCAGGTTCATGACAACGATGAGCACGGCAAGAACAATTGTAGTACCCATAATCATGGTGTAGTCACGGTTTGTGATGCTGGAGACATAGGCGCGACCGATGCCGGGGACCGCGAAGATCTGCTCGACGACCAGGGAGCCGGTGACAATATAGGCAAGCATGGGGCCGAAATAGGTGATAACCGGAATCATGGCGTTCTTCAGAGCATGGCCAAAAATAATGTTCAAGCCGGAGACGCCTTTGGCCCTGGCGGTACGGATGTAATCCTGTCCCAACACATCCAGCATGGATGAGCGGGTCAGACGAGTAATATAGGCCATCGGATAGAGAGAGAGAGTCGTGATGGGGAGGACCAGGCCCGCAGAGGTCGAACCGTTCGCAGGCAAAATGGCCAGCTGAATCGCAAATACGACCAAGAGAAGCGTGCCCATAATGAAGGAAGGCATGGAGACAAAGGCAGTCGTTACGACCATGATGACCTTGTCGATGACCTTGTTGCGGCGGAGGGCTGCAACAGAGCCCAGAACCACACCGGAAACCAAGGCGGCGAAGGCAGCGATCAGGCCGAGCTTAACTGACGTACGCAAGCCATCGGCAATGATATCCGTGACCATGCGGCCGCGTTGCTTGATGGAGGGGCCAAAGTCAAACCGAGTGACAATGTCCTTGAGATACGTGAAATACTGTTCCATGATCGGCTTGTCGAGTCCGTACTTGGCCTCGAGTGCCTTCGTAGCGGCTTCAGATACAGCCTTCTCGCTGAGGAAAGGCCCGCCGGGAACAGCACGCATGACGAAGAAGGTCACGGTGATGACCACCCAGACCGTGAGTATGGCCAGCCCTAAGCGCTTCAAGATGTACATCAATGTCTTTGAATTCATTGAGTTCTCACCCTTTTCTACTAAGATTGCCGCATTCCTGCGGTCTGCTGCGTAAAGTAGTTGCGATTCGTACAAATAAAATAACGAATAAAGCAATTATTAACTTTCGCATTATAGCGTACCCTCTCAGGTAAATTTCGCAAATAGCTTGGGATGTACAAAATGCGTAAGTTTTATTCGCAAAAATCGTGGAAAATACGCTTGGTCATGACGTAACCACTCCATAGTAAGCAAATTATGGCCTGCTGAGTCTGTTTTTTCGGAACGGTTGTGCGCTGGAGGGCTGTTGATATGCCCCGCCAGCCCTGAAGACACTGAAAAAGTTGCCACAAACGCCCCTCAGATAAAGATAACGATTAATCTACCTACTTCTTCACCCGCGCTGCGCCTGAGAAAAGTCCCCTTCATGAGCAAGTCTCCGCAGACAAGTAGACGTGTGGTACAACCACCACACGTTTGCGCAGGCGAGGACCAACGCCGCTCATGAACGGGGACTTCGGCCGCACGAATACCTGCGAAAGCTGCCACTTCCACCCTTGAAAGTTATCATAATTAATTGGACTTTTTCAGTGGCCCCGGCAGCCATCGACATTTGGGTGGCTTTTTCAGAAGCCACCTGCCGCAAGCATTTTATAGTGCTGCCAAAAAGAAAATTGTAATGAATGTAAACCGATTCTTCTTTGTCGAGTTCCTATGTGAAAAAAACAACGTCCGCGTGCCTGTATAATGAAGAGAAATCAAGGAGGTACACTCATATGAAGAGAGTCTATAGAAATTTAGCCGAACTAATCGGAAATACTCCGCTGTTCCGCCCACAACGCTGGCTGGAGTTGCATGGCTCACCTGAGGCGAATTTTGCCTTTAAACTCGAGGCGTTGAATCCCAGCGGCTCCGTCAAAGACCGCGCTGCCTTGGGCATGATTTTGGACTTAGAGGAACGTGGAATCCTGAAGCCAGGCGCAACGATTATCGAACCGACCTCAGGCAATACAGGTGTGAGTCTGGCTGCCCTTTCATCATCTCGCGGTTACACTGCGATTCTGGTCCTGCCTGACACGATGACGCAGGAGCGCCGCGATCTTCTGCAGTCCTATGGTGCCAGGCTTGTTCTGACTCCAGGTACAGAAGGTATGAAGGGCGCCATTCGCAAGGCTGAAGAGCTGCAGGCTGAGATCCCGGGGGCTATTATCCCCAGTCAATTTACGAACCCCGCTAATCCGGCCTACCACGAACGCAGCACCGGCCCCGAGATCTGGGAACAGATGGAAGAGAAGGTGGATGTACTGGTCGTCGGTGTCGGGACTGGCGGTACGCTGACCGGAGCCGGTCGCTATTTACGAGCTAAGAACCCCGCACTTGAGATCGTCGCTGTTGAGCCCGCTGCTTCAGCTGTTTTGTCGGGCGAAGCACCGGGTAAGCACACCATTCAAGGTATCGGTGCAGGTTTTGTGCCGGATGTTCTGGATGCAGCGCTTATTAATAGGATTATTAAGGTGAGCGACGCGGATGCACGTCGGGAGACACGGAATCTGGCCCACCTGGAAGGCCTTCTCGTGGGCATTTCGAGCGGGGCTGCTTTGGCCGCCTGCGCGACACTCTTGCAGGACGAAAACTATCGTGGTAAAACCATTGTGACTGTTCTGCCTGATTCAGGTGACCGTTACTTGTCGACAGGGCTGTTTACGCGCGTAGACTAAGCCTTTGGTCCGGAAGAGGGAGATATATGCTTTCCATTGAGAACATCCAGGCCATCCAGCATGGTTTTGCAGAGACCAGAAAGAATTCACAGGTGTTTGCTGTCAGTCCTGTTGCCTTGCCGGATCATGCGAAGGTGACGGAGATTATCAGTCTGCTGCGGTCACTGCTGTTTCCGAACTACTATCCGCCTGAGAGTGCCTTGCAGCGCCCGATTATCACTACGGAGGCAGCCATGATATCGTTGACTGCGTCCGCACTTAAGGAGCAGATTCGTCTGGCTTTGAGCTGCCGTAATGGCTCGAGTGGTACGCCTGAGGAGAGAGAAGAACTAGCTTCCCGGATTACGAGACACTTCATGATGGATTTGCCCGAAATTCAGCAGGCCCTAGCCTATGACATCGAAGCGATTTTCGAAGGGGACCCGGCTGCTCGCAGTTTGGCGGAGATTATCTTCTCGTATCCGAGCTTGTTTGCGATTATGGTACATCGGCTCGCGCATCGTCTCTGGCTCGACGGAGTACCTCTGCTGCCGCGGATCATGTCTGAGTATGCGCACCGTGAAACCGGAATCGACATTCATCCTGGCTCACAAATCGGCAAGGCCTTCTGTATCGATCATGGTACGGGCGTCGTAA
>JAAYZH010000076.1 GCA_012514965.1 Clostridiaceae bacterium
GAAGTCGACGGCCAGCCTTTGGCCCGCTTTGGCTATACAGCTTGTGAGGAAGAGCATTATTTTGACGAAACATTTGTGCCTCGCGAGAACACTTGGACCGGGGTTAAACCGGCTCTCTTCGCGATCAGCCGTGAGGGTACGGCCGAGGGCAGTGCCCTATTCAGTGACTTCCGGATCTGCGGGGCGGAGGTAACAAAATGAAACTGCTAGAACGGCTGCAGTCCTCAAGTTTGGGGGAAATCCGGGCTTTCTTGGAGGCAGATCCTCTGCTGATGAAGGCAATGGACGCGGAGGGCACGCCCTTATCCTTTTATGCTGCTCGCCGCGGAGATCCTGAGATCATGCGCTGGGTGGTGGAATATTCCCGCGCTGACATGAATGAACGTGATAGTCGGGGACGCAATCTGCTCTTCCCGGCCTTGGAGTCCGGAAATCTTGAGCTCCTGCAATACCTGACCGAACGTGTGGGTATCGATCCTCTGCAGCCTGACCGCGACCTGGTGACGCCTCTCGCCTACGCGGAGCAGCTTGGCAGCAAGCAGTTGAGTGCGTATCTAGCCGGGAGGACCGCTCTCGACCCCGCAAAGTCCTATCACAATCCCGTTCGACGCGGCTTTGCTCCGGATCCTTCCGTGGTTAGAGTGGGTGACGATTATTACATGGTCAATTCCTCGTTTGTATCCTTCCCGTGCCTCCCGATCTCACACTCACGTGATCTTGTGCATTGGCAGACCATAGGCCACGCCGTGAGCAATCCCGAGTGGATCGACTTGACAGGCCTGGATTCAGGCCGCGGATTCTGGGCACCGGATATTTCTTTCCACAAGGGGAAGTTCTATATAATTGCGACTTTCCGCCTGAACGACACGGAGAATCCTATGCGACGCCAGATGGTGGTGTCGAGTGACAAGCCCGAAGGACCATACAGCAGGCCGCATTTCCTGGAGGAGGATGGCATCGACCCCTCACTTTTTGCGGATGGCGACAGACGTTATGTGCTCCTTAATCGCGGTGTCCGAATCTTCGAGGTCGATGACACGGCCGAACATCGCCTGGGCGAAACCTCGCTCCTTTATTATGGCGACACAAAGAAGGCAACAGAGGCTCCGCATCTACTTAAGCACAACGGCTATTACTATCTCTTCATGGCAGAGGGCGGTACCGGCCAGGGACATCAGGTGAATGTGGCCAGGGCCAAAGAGCTCTTCGGCGTCTATGAAGCCTGCCCGTACAATCCGATTCTGACGCAGAAAGACGCTCAAGCTACACTCCAGCGCGCCGGGCACGGCAAACCGGTTCAGACCGCAGCAGGCGATTGGTACATGTTTTATCTCGGCAGCCGCCAGTACGAGAACAATTATTCTGTCTTGGGCAGGGAAAGTTTCCTGGACCCCATTACGTGGACGCCGGACGGCTGGCCGCTGGTCAATTATCTCCGCGGTCCTTCGGCAATTGCGGCCCTGCCTCTGCCTCGACATGAAGTCGATGATGACCGGTCTTTTGGCGATCACGAACTGGCCAAAGACTGGTACTTCATCCGCAACCCGCTGCCCGGGAGCTACTCTGTGCAAGACGGCGATCTGCGTCTGCGCTGCGGCAATCTGCCGCCAAGCGACAAAGCCAGCCGCCAGATTCTTCTGCAGAGGCAGCGCGAAGCCAATTGTCGGGCACAGGTGACAATTGCCAGCGAGACCATTGCCCCCGGGGGCAACGGCGGCCTGATACTTTATTACGATGAAAACAGCTGGCTCTACCTTTCTGTGGAACGGCGGGAGGATGACTTATTCTGCTCTTTGCGTATGCGGGAAGGCGAGCAAGAACACAGCGCAGCGGAACAAAAGATTCGTGGTGACCAGCTTAGGCTTCAGGTGGATATTGCCTGGCCTCAGTATGATTTCTACCTGTTTTGTGATGAGGACAAGCTGTTCTCCCACAGTGTGACCACACGTATTCTCACTGACGAGGGTGTCAGCCAGGGGAAGCGTTTCACAGGTCCGGGAGTCGGTGTCTTTGGCCAGCAGGCAAGAAGGCAACAAAACCTGCTCTTCTCAGATTTTGGCCTTGAAGATCGAACTAGATAGGGGCGAAGAATGAGGGATAATCGCTATTTGGCGGCCTATAGGAAATACCAAGATAGTCCGGTGAGAGTTCTGCTTGGGCTCTACAAGGGGAATTACGGTCTTCTGGCGCTGGCTGCGCTGTTTTATCTGATCAAGCACAGCTCAGCCTGGGTGACACCAATTGTGGTGGCTCGGATTATTACGGCCTTGTCAGACGGGGGCAGCGGAGCTTGGGATCTTGTTGTGCGCGATTCCCTGATCCTAGGTGTCTTGGTGATCCTGAATGTGCCGATGAACTACCTGCATGTACATTTTCGCAGTACCGCCCTTCGTCGGGTCGAAGCCGGCTTGCGCAGTACAATTGTCGAGAAACTGCAGCACCTGTCGATTCCCTTCCACAACGAAATGCAAAGCGGCAAGCTGCAATCAAAAATCATTCGTGATGTGGAAGCTGTGCAGACCTTGTCAGAGCAGGTATTCGTCAATCTCATCAATATCACCATCAACATCGTGATTTCGCTGACCATTACCGCGATCACGAACCTCAGCATATTCTTCTTCTTTCTCCTGACCATCCCGGTTGCAGCGGTCACAATACGCCTGTTCCGTAAGCCGATCGAGCAGAAGAACCGCAACTTCAGGCATGAGGTAGAGCGGACGGCCGCCGACTTTATGGAAATGGAAGAGATGATCACGATCACCCGAGCCCATGCGCTGGAGGACGTTGAGACCGGCCGCCTGGCGAGGCAGGCCAGACAAGTGGCAGATGAAGGCTATCGTCTCGACATTGTGCAGGCTAATTTCGGTTCGGTCAGCTGGGCTGTTTTTCAAGGTTTCCAAATCATGACTTTGGCCTTTTCGGCCTATATGAGCCTGGCAGGGCAAATACCCGTAGGCAATGTAGTGCTGTATCAGACCTATTTTACAACCCTCGTGAATCAGGTTACTTCGATTCTGACGCTGGTACCTATGATTGCCAAAGGGCTTGAATCTGTACGCAGCATCGGCGAAGTTCTGAACTCTATGGATGTAGAAGACTATGAGGGCAAAGCGCAGCTGGCCGAAGTCAAGGGCGCTTTCCGCTTCGAAAAACTGGCCTTTCATTACCGCGGCAAGTCCGAACAGGTCTTGGAAGAGTTTAGTCTGCAAGTCAAGCCAGGCGAAACCGTAGCCTTTGTGGGAGAGTCCGGAGCGGGCAAAACCACGCTAATCAATCTATTGATCGGCTTTATCAAACCGACCGGAGGGAAACTCTACATCGATGGGCGCGACACGGCTGAGCTCGATTTCCGAAGCTTCCGCCGTCACCTGTCCGTGGTACCGCAAAATTCCATTCTTTTCTCAGGAACGATCCGCGACAATATCACCTATGGCAATCCGGATGTATCCGAGGAAGCTCTTTGGCAGGCTGTCAGGGCCGCTTCTCTGGAGAAATTTGTCCGCGAACAGCCGCTGGGGCTGGACAGTTATCTCACCGAAAACGGAGGCAATTTGTCCGGTGGCCAAAAACAGCGCCTTTCCATCGCCCGCGCTTTGGTGCGCAGCCCGGAAGTGATCGTGTTTGACGAAGCCACTTCCGCTCTGGACAGCATTTCTGAAAAGGCGGTTCTGGAGGCACTGGATACGTTGATCGAAGGGCGCACTGCCTTTATCGTAGCCCATCGAATTTCGACCATTCGCAAGGCGGACAAAATCTGTGTGCTGCAAAAGGGTCGTCTGGCCGAAATGGGCAGTTACGTTGAACTGATGGCTCTCGGAGGTCTCTTCAGCAGTATGCAGAAGCTCCAGAGCGGAGACATCCCGGCAGGAGGAGAGGCATGAGTATGGTAACTCTTCACAACGAACAGCTCACATGGTCAGACAGCCAGGAGCGTTTAAGCAAGGCAGGTATTTCCCCTATCTGGTGGACGCGGTTTCTCGAAAGCTGCCGGGAGGCCGGCCTCAATTTGCATAGCGCTCTGCTCGGCCGCGGGGCGGAGCTCTTGGCTGAACAATACTCCGAAGCGGTAGGGGCAGATTCGCTGCATCGACTGTTTTCTGTTTCAAAGTCGGTGACCGCAGTGGCCATTGGCTGCCTGGCTGACGAGGGTAAGCTCGGCCTGGATAACCCCTTACTCACGTACTATCCGGAATATCAGGCTGGTGCTCACACCTGGCTGGCGGAACTGACCATTCGAGACATGCTCCGCATGGAGACCTGCCACTCGCAGACTACCTATAAGAAGGACCCTGCCGCGCCCTGGGTCGAGAGCTTTTTTACAGTCGAGCCGGACCATGCACCGGGGCAGCATTTCTTCTACGACACATCTTCCAGTCACGTACTGGCCCATCTGGTCGAGCGGCTCAGCGGCCAGAAACTGCTGGATTATCTGCGTAACCGCGGTTTGCGGGCTGCCGGCTTCAGCGATGGAGCGTACTTCCTCGAAGATCCGCAGGGCTCACCTCTGGGCGGCAGCGGCCTGATGGCAACCACGCGCGACTTTTGGGTGTTTGCCCGCCTGGTGATGCAGGGTGGCGTGCACAACGGCACGGCCGTCTTCCCGGCGGATTATTTGCTTGAAGCAACCAGCTTACAGACTGAAACAGCGCACAATTCGTCCTTCCGCGAAGAAAGCCTCGGGTACGGCTACATGTTCTGGCGGCACCGGGACGGCTGGGCCTGCTACGGTATGGGTGGTCAGCTTGCGATTTGCGTCCCAAATCTGGATCTTCTCCTTGTCACCACGGCTGATATGCAAAAGTTCAAAAGCGATTTGCAGCGACTTTTCGATCTGTTTTTTCGACACCTTGTCGACCCTCTGCAACACAGTACTTTTACTGGCAGCCCCCGCACTGCTGAAGCCGCCCTGTTCAGCCTGCCACTGGCCGGCAGCCGTCAGTCTGCCGAAAAAGCAGCGCCACGTTCCGGACACTGGCAGCTGAAGCTAAACAAGCAAAACGAGTCTGCTTTCTTGGCTTATAATGAAGATCATAATGAAGGCCAGCTCACGCTCTGTTTGGGTCAGGAGGAGCTTGCCCTGCCGTTTGCGTTTGGCCGTCAGCGCGCGAGCGTGCTCCCTTTGACGGGACACTGCGTCTGGACTTCGGCTGTACGACTTGATCGTTCACGCGTTCGAATTTTGGCACAGGTGATCGACACAGAAGTCGGTTTCATTGAGCTGGGGCTGAGCTTTGGCCACAACCTGACCTTGCATATGAAGAACAATATAGAGAGTTGCTACAGTCGGTGGCAGGGGCTCTATACAGGGACAGCAGTGGAGGAAGAGTTATGAGCGTAACAATTAAGGACATCGCTCGCGAGGCGGGTGTTTCGTATTCGACCGTGTCTCGCGCGATCAACGGCCTGGATCTGGTGAATGAGATCACCCGGGAACATGTCTTAAGAACGGCCAAGCGTTTGGGTTATATGCCCAATACTTCGGCTGTGAACCTCAAGCGCAATCGGACCTTCATGCTGGGTGTGTACTTTTCGACGATCAGCAAAATGTCTTCGCCGGAAGTCTTGCATGAGGTGGTTACGGCGATCTATGAGGTCGTGAAAGAAAACTACATGCTTGTGGTCAAAGGTGTCGACAATCATAGTAAGGGCAGCCTGAATCCGGCAGTTTTTGATGGGATCGTCAACATCACCCAGCGCGACAGTGATGAAGAATTTATCCAGGAAGCTGTGGACAAGAAAATTCCCATCGTCGTAGTGAATCGCAAATCGAAGATC
>JAAYZH010000077.1 GCA_012514965.1 Clostridiaceae bacterium
AGATTAGTAAACGAGTGGGATTAACACCACACGTTTACGCAGGCGAGGATTAGTGAGGTTCGCGAAGAAGAACTGCCCCACGCCGATCGCAAGAACTTGCTAGAATAGAAGCACTAGAACAACCTGGCCACAGCGCCGAATCAAGATTGGGGTGAAACCATGAGAAAACTATCTTTCGCAGTACTGGAACAGTACATGCAACGAACCTTTATGGCAGCAGGTGTGCCGGAAGCAGACGCAGCCATTTGCGCCCACGTTCTGATCGAGTCGGATATGCGCGGCATCGACTCACATGGGATCGGCCGGCTTAAGCCTATTTACATCGACCGCATCCGGGAGGGGATCATCGATCCGGTCACGCGGATTGAGGTGGACAGAGAAGGTCCGACCACTGCGGTTCTGGATGGCCACAATGGCATGGGTCAGGTGGTTGCGTGCAAGGCAATGCAAATGGCGATTGACAAAGCGAAAGACTACGGCCTGGGCATGACAGCCGTCCGCAACTCGAATCATTATGGCATTGCCGGCTATTATGTGAAAATGGCGGCTGACGCAGGCATGATAGGACTTACCGGGACGAATGCGCGCCCGTCTATTGCGCCGACCTTTGGCATAGAGAATATGCTCGGCACGAATCCGCTGACCTTTGGCCTCCCTACGGATGAGGACTTCCCGTTTATCTTGGATTGTGCCACTTCGATTACGCAGAGGGGCAAGATTGAAGTTTATCAGCGCGAGGGCAAGCCTCTGCCGGAGGGCTGGGTGATTGGCAGTGACGGCCAGGCCCGGACGGATACGGAGCAGGTACTATTGGACCTTGTGAGTGGAGGAGCTGCGTTGGCTCCGCTGGGCGGTATCGGTGAGGAGCTCGGCGGTTACAAGGGCTATGGATACGCGACCGTTGTGGAGATTCTCTCAGCGGCGTTGCAGGGGGGACCGTTCCTGCGGGCCTTGTCCGGGATAGCGGATGGCAAGAAGGTGCCCTATCGGCTGGGTCACTTTTTCCTGGCTATCAATGTGGAAGCGTTTACGGAGCTGGAGGCGTTTCGTGCTACGACCGGTGAGATTTTGCGCGCATTGCGCAATTCGAAGAAAGCCCCGGGGCAGAGTCGAATCTATACCGCAGGCGAAAAGGAGCATCTGGCCTATCTAGAGCGCAGCACTGCCGGTGTGCCGATCAATGAAGCGCTCGAGCGGGACATAACTGCGATCGGTGACTGGTATGGCGTGTATCCCGAAGAGTAGAGTCGACAAAGTTTCTTTCTATACTAAAATAGTTCGATAAAAAAGGCCCCCGAGACGGATGTCCCGGGGGCCGATTCGGATGTGTGCCTAGGCGATCTTTAGCCGACTGTGGTGTACATCAAGTACTTGTAACCCAGCGGGTTGGAGAAGAAGCCTTTGACGCTGCTGTCCAGCATGTACAGATCTGTGTAGAAGTACAGCGGAGTGATAGCGCCGGTGCTCATCAGCAGGTCTTCTGCGATGTGCATCATGGCATAACGGGCTTCGGTATCCGTGCTGGCCTTGACAGCGGAAATTACCTTGTCATAGGTCTCAGCCCAGGTGCCGTTCTCGACCTTGAGGTCGACGCCGTAAGGTGTCAGGTCAACGCTGTAGAGCTTGGTGTCCGTGTGTTCGCCTTTACCAAACTGAACGTCGTTGTTGCCGGAACCGGAGGTCCACATATCCAGGAAGGAGATGGGATCATTGTAGTCAGCCAGCCAGCCGTTACGGGCGATGGCATAGTCACCGGCCTTACGGGTGTTGAGGAAGGTCGCCCATTCCTGGTTCTCGAGGTTCATGGTGATGCCGACAGCGGCCAGAGCGCTCTGCAGATACTCACCGATGGCCTTGTGGCCTTCAGAGGTGTTGTAGAGGTAGGTCATGGTCGGGAAGTCGGTGAACTTCTGACCGGCTTCGTCGTAGGTGTAGTACTTCTTCAGAGTCTCGATAGCGCCTGCATAAGCAGTCTCGATGGCATCTTCAGAAACTTCATAGTAACCGGGATAGTCGTTGTTGCCGGCGTTCATGTAGAACTCGCTGCCGTCAGCATCGGTCATACCCATGGCTACGAAGGAGGAAGCTGGTACCTGTCCGCCCTGAGCGATGTCAGTGACGATGTAGTTGCGGTCAAAGAGCAGACCCACTGCGCTGCGGATCTCAGACTCAGCAGCCTCAGCCTCTGCACCGGTCAGGGTGCTGGATTCGGGCAGGATGCCGTTGTTGATGTTCCAGCTGATGTAGTAGGTGCCGATTTGGCCCGCGATGACAAATTCGTCAGGATATTCGGCCTTGATGCTGGCGATTTCGTTCGTCGGAACGTCATCGATCAGCAGCCAGGCGCCGCTTTTGAAGTTTGCGAGCATGTTGTTGGCATCGTCAGACAGATAGAATTCAATCTTGTCCATGGTGACGGTGCTTGCGTCATACCAGTTGGCATTCTTCTCGAGGGTGATTACGCTGTTGTGTTCCCAGCCGGTCATGGTGTAAGGACCATTGCTGACATAGGTGGAAGGATCGGTGGCCCAGGCTTCGTCAGAGACGACATCCTCACGTACAGGATAGTAGGTGGGGAAGGCGAGGAGCTCGTTCCAGTAAGCAACGGCGTTGGCCAAAGTTACTTCCAGGGTCTTCTCGTCGATTGCCTTGACGTTCAGCTTGGCGTCGGCGGCCGGTGTTTCGGCCCAGACGTCAGCAAAGCCGTCTACGATCTCGAACATGTAGCCGTAGTCAGCACCGAGCTCGACGGAAGCAGCACGCTGCCAGGCAAACTCGAAGTCTGCTGCGGTAACGGGCTTGCCGTCAGACCAGGTCAGGCCGTCGCGCAGGGTGTAGGTATAGGTCACGGTGCCGTCGTCATTGACTACGCCTTCGACCAGCTCTTGGGCTGCGTCAGGAAGGATGGTCAGATTGCCGTTGGCATCCTGGCCCCATTTGGCCAAGCCGGAGAAGAGGTGAGCTACCAGGGTAGCGCCGTCTACGGCGGAGTTCAGGGCAGGATCCAGGGTGTCAGGCTCGGAAGCCAGGGATACTGCGATGGAGCTGCCGGCTACGGGTGCGGCTGTGGTACCTTCTGTACCGGCGGCAGTTGTGGTGCCTCCTGCGGTGGTGCCAGCGGTAGTGCCTGCAGCTGTAGTACCGGCTGTGGTTGTGGTTGTGGTACTTCCGCCGCACGCTGCCACGCTGAACAACATGGAAGCTGTCAGGAGCATTGCAAAGATTTTTTTCATTGTTTTTCTTCCTTTCTCTAAGTTCTGTTTTTCATAATACACGACGTGAGCCGCATATGTAGAAACAAATTAATTGATTTCGTCAACTCGATGGCAAGCTACGAAATGACCGGTCGACAATTCTTTGAATTCCGGGACGTCGGCAGCGCAACGGTCAACCGCATAGGGACAACGCGTGCGGAAGGGGCAGCCGGAGGGGGCGTTCAAAGGACTGGGGATGTCACCGCTTAGAACGATACGTTTGTTTGAGCGGGCGGCTTTGGGATCCGGCAGCGGTACGGCCGAAATCAGGGATTTTGAATAGGGATGGAGCGGGTGATTGTAGATCTCATCTGCCGGTGCCAGCTCGACCATTTTGCCCAGGTACATAACGGCGATGCGATTGGAGATGTGTCGCACGACCAGGAGGTCATGGGCGATGAAGAGATAAGTAAGACCCAGCGCTTCCTGCAGCTCGCCGAACATGTTGATCACCTGGGCCTGGATCGAAACGTCCAGGGCAGAGACCGGCTCGTCGCAGACGATGAAGTCCGGGTTGACGGACAAAGCGCGGGCAATGCCTATACGCTGGCGCTG
>JAAYZH010000078.1 GCA_012514965.1 Clostridiaceae bacterium
GCCGGCGCCGGTGTTGCCTTGAAACTATGTCAGGCGCTGGCCGCTCATCTGGAACTCGAGCCGGCTTCGCTGCGAGAACTCCTGGCGCTGGCTGCGCTGGGCACAATTGCCGACGTCATGCAATTGACCGGCGAAAACCGCGCGATCGTCAAGGCTGGCCTGGCGGAAATGCGCAGGGGAGCTCTGCCCGGAATCAGCGAATTCCTGAAGGCGGCCGGTACCGACACGCCGGCCATTACTGCCAAAGCCCTCGCCTTTCGCGTCTCGCCGCGCCTGAATGCCGCCGGGCGCATGGGTGACGCTAGTGCTGCTCTGGCACTGCTTTCGAGTCAAAACGCGGCAGAATCACGTACTTTAGCTCTACAGCTTGAGGAGAAGAACACCCTGCGCAAGGCGGCTGAGGCGGAGGCTCTCGAAGAGATCAAGAATCTGCTTAGTGAGAATCCTGCGCTGCTGGCCCAGGACATCCTCCTGCTGCGCGGGGCCGGCTGGCATCCCGGTGTCCTGGGCATCGTCGCCTCGCGTGTGCGCGAACGCTACCGCAAGCCCTGCATTGTGTTTTCGGCGCGCGGCGACGAGCGCACGGCCGCGGGAGACTTGCTGTGGCGCGGCTCCGGGCGCAGCAGCGGCGACTTCGATCTGCTGGCCGCGGTCAGCGAAACCGCTGAATTCCTCGAGACTTACGGCGGTCATGTAATGGCCTGCGGGGTCGCTGTCGGAGACAGCAGCTGGGATCGTTTCACAACGAAACTCTATGAGGCTGCCCGCCGCCAGCGTCCGGATAACTTCAGAGACATGGTCAGCCCCACCTTTTATGACTGCATGATCGGACCAAAGGGCGTACAATTAAAGGAATGGGAAGCCCTGCAGGCCCTGGAACCCTTTGGCAACGGCAATGAAGAGCCACTGTGCCTGTTCCCCCGCTTCCTGATCAGGGAAGTGAAGCGAATGGGCCGTGACGCATCGCACTTGCGTCTTACCCTGGCGACCGACGCAGGCAGCGTTTCGGCAGTCGGCTTTGGCTTTGGCGTCTGGGCTGCGTGGCTTAAGGCCGGCGACCGTGTCACGCTCCTGGGAACACCGGACATCAATGAATGGCGCGGGTCCAGACTGCCTCAGATTCAGATTCGCGAGCTCTTGCTGCCCGGAGAAGAGGTGACCGCGGTACCTGCTTTGGCCGGCCTGACTGTATCTGAACCACAGGCAGCGCAGACACTCAGCCAGCACGATCTGGTCCGCTTCTGGCAGTCACTGGAGCCGATGCTGGCCCAGGATGAGAGTCTGATTTCCCGTAAGCGACTGCTGCGTATACTCAACGTAAAGAATAATTGTGCCTACACGCTGAAACAAGTAGAATCTATGCACGATATTTTTCGTGAGGCTGGATTGATCCAGCGCCACGGCAGCCTCGATGATGAGATTGATATTCTGAGCCAGGGGCGGCCGGATGAGCGCGTGAAGCTCAGCGACACCGTTACCGCTCAGCAACTAATGGCGAGAGGAGGACTGATTTATGAGTCTGACAACAGATAATCCAAGAGAAGAAGACGCGCAGAGAAACGCGCAGGCGGATAGCAGCACGGAACAGCGCAATCAGCCTCGTCTGCCTTATTCCACTGCCGGAGCCCGCACGGAGGACAGCGGCGCGATCGATCCTGCTACGGCTTTTCGCGGCCGCCACAGCTACCTGGCTACGCCATTCCCGGAGGACTGGCCGGCCCTGCCGTTGCTGGAGCAAGGGCTTGAGGAAGAGATTTACGAGAATATTTCCAAGGAAATGCTGCAGGAAGTCGTGAATTTGGCCCGCGAGCTTGTTCAGAGCTATGCCGCCTACAACGTCAATCCGCTGAGCATGGATTACAGTCGCCTGATCAGAGCCATCGAATTTGCGTTCAAGGCCCATTTACCGCAGCGCCGCTCGACCGGTGAACCCTATATCATTCATCCCCTATCCGTTGCTCTGGCGTTGACCGATATAGAAGTCGACGAAGATACACTTGTCGCCGCGATGCTCCACGACACAGTCGAGGATACCGGTGTCACCATCCAGACGATCGGCGAGATATTTGGCAGCGACATCGCCGGACTGGTGGATGGTGTTACGAAGCTTGAGAAGATGACCTACACCTCGAAGGAGGAGCTCCAGGCGGAGAACTTCCGCAAGATGTTTTTGGCCATGGCCAAAGACATCCGTGTCGTCCTGATTAAACTGGCTGACCGCCTGCACAACATGCGCACGCTGGGTCACTTCAACGCCGTTAAGCAGGAGCGTATTTCCCGCGAGACGCTGGATATCTACGCGCCGCTTGCCGGACGGCTGGGTGTCTATCGCTGGAAGTGGGAGCTCGAAGATCTCTGCCTCCGTTACCTCGACAGCTCTGCCTACTATGAGCTGGTCGGCGCGATTTCGCAGCGCCGCACCGAGCGAGAATCGTACTTACAGGAAGTTATGGAGAATTTGCGAACCGCTGTCAAAGAAGCGGGCATTCACTCCGATATTGAGGGCCGTCCCAAACACTTCTACAGCATTTACCGCAAAATGAAGTCTAAGGACAAGCACCTTAACGAAATTTATGACCTCTTCGCCTGTCGTGTGGTGGTCGATACGGTGACGGACTGTTACGCGGTTCTGGGCATTGTCCATGATATGTACAGGCCCATGCCCGGGCGGTTCAAGGACTATATCGCGATGCCGAAGTCGAATGGTTATCAGTCTCTGCATACGACCGTCATCGGTCCCCGCGGCTTTCCTTTTGAGGTCCAGATTCGCACCCAGTCCATGCATCGCACTGCCGAGTACGGTGTGGCTGCGCACTGGCGTTATAAGGCGAAACAGAGCGGCCAGGCTGCCTCGGGTCATCGCACGTCAGAGGATGAGGACCGCCTGAACTGGCTGCGTCAGCTCCTGGACTGGCAGAAGGACATGCACAGTTCCGATGAGTATATGGACGCCTTACGCAGCGGCCTGGTCGATGACGAGGTCTATGTATTCACACCCAAGGGAGACGTAATTTCGCTGCCCAAGGGTTCGGTACCGATTGACATGGCTTACGCGATCCACTCCGGTGTGGGCAACCACATGTTCGGAGCAAAAGTGAACGGCCGTATTGTACCTATGATCTACGAGTTGCAAAACGGCGATATCGTTGAGATCATGACTTCCGACAAGGTCCACGGACCCAGCCGTGACTGGCTGAATATCGTGAAGAGCTCTTCTGCCAAGAACAAGATCAATCACTGGTTCAAGCAGGAGATGAAGGATGAGGCGATCTCGCGCGGCCGCGAAATGGTGGACAAAGAAATTCGCAAGGATGGATTTGTGTCTTTGCAGCTGCTTCGTCCCGAATATTTGCAGCCTCTGCTCAAGCGCTATTCCTTCAAGGCCGTTGACGATCTTTTCGCAGCCATCGGCCATGGTGCTTCGGGGCTGAGTGCGGCCAAAGTCGTGCCTAAGCTCCGCGATGAATACATCAAGAGCCTCTCTGAGGATGAGCGTACACGTCTGGGCTACCGCATCGGTGACCACGGCCAGGTACTTTACAATCCGGTCAACCCTATCCTGGTGGAAGCGCAGGAGAATGCGCAAAAGGGAATCGATCAGCCCGTTACGGTGGTGCCCAAGAGCACAGACAACGAATTTGGCATCGTGGTCGAAGGCATCGAGAATTGTCTGCTTTCATTGGCGCGCTGCTGCAATCCCGTGCCGGGTGATCCCATCATTGGCTTTGTCACTCGTGGCAGAGGAGTGACAGTGCATCGTCGTGACTGCACGAATATCCGCCATATTTTGACCTCGTCCATGGACTCACCCGAAAACCGCGAGAATGCGTCCAGGCTTATCGATGTCCACTGGGACAGCGAGGGTAGTCAGGGCTTATACCACGTGCCGATCGTTATCACCGCCAGAGACCGCAGGCATCTTCTGGGCGATATTTCGAATGCGATTGCCGAGGAACGTGTCTCGATCATTTCGGGTCAGATGAACGCCGTCAAGGACGTAACAGCTACCTTGCAAATGACATTGGAAGTCAATTCGCAAAGCCAGTTTGACCGTGTTATGGGCCGGATTAAGGCCGTCCGTGACGTTGTCGATGTACGGCGCGGCGGAGTCTGATTTCTGTTCCCAATAAGTTGTTGTTACCAAAATGAAATAAAAAAATACACCATTTAGTGCCAAGACCACTGTTCAGACCACTATATCTAGTGTATCATCAGCAGTACTGGTTGCTCAGGGATAATATTCGTCCGCCTGAGATTCATTCAATACACTAGAAGAAGAAGGTTAATGATTATGGGAAAAGTTCTGGCAGATTTCATCCAACGCTACTATACGAAGGACCTCGAAGGACAGAAAGACAAAACCGTTTATGATCTTTTCACCTGGGAGAAGAGAGACGTCACGCTGAAGGACTGGAAGTCCGGCAAGATGCTGACAGAGATGTACGATGTGGAGTTCCCGGCCGGCTATTCTCAGAACGCCGTCGACATTATTGTGTCAAAGTATTTCCGCAAAGCCGGTGTACCCGGCAAGGGCCACGAGACGTCTCTGCGTCAGATCGTCCATCGTATGGTCGACTTCTGGGTTGCCGCCCTGCAGCATGAGAAGATGATTACCGATGCGCAGGCTTTGGTTCTCTATGACGAGTTCGCGTATCTGCTGCTGTCTCAGCGTTTCGCTCCGAACTCCCCCCAGTGGTTCAACACCGGTCTCAAACGCTCCTACGGTATCACCGGCGGCAAGAGTGACCTTTTCTATTACGATGAAGCGGATGGCCGCGTCAAGATCTCAGACGATGATTACACCCGCACACAGGCCTCGGCTTGCTTTATCCTCTCCGTCGAAGATAAGCTCCTCGGAGCACACTCTATCTCTGAGAGCTACGTCACAGAGACGAAGCTGTTCAAGGGCGGCTCCGGTACCGGGAGCAATTTCTCGGCGATTCGCGCCTTTGGTGAGCAGCTTTCCGGCGGCGGTGTGTCTTCCGGATTGATGAGCTTCCTGCGCGGTCTCGACCGCAATGCCGGCGCAATCAAGTCCGGCGGGACCACTCGCCGCGCCGCGAAGATGGTCTGCCTGGACATCGACCATCCGGATATTGAAGAATTCATTCTCTGGAAGTCTCGTGAAGAGGATAAGGCCCTGGCGCTCATGAAGATGGGCTATGACGGCGATATCGACGGTGAGGCGTACAGTACCGTCTCCGGTCAGAATTCTAATAACTCATTGCGTATCAATGACGAATTTATGCAGAAGGTAATGGCGCTTGGCGATGAACCGGATTCAATCATCGAGCTCAAGGGCCGCGTGGACCAGTCTGTGAACCGCGAAGTCGGCGTCGGCAAGCTTTGGGAAGAGATCAATCAGTCGGCCTGGCGCTGCGCAGACCCCGCTCCGCAGTTCACCGATACCTTCAATGCCTGGCACACCTGCCCGGCCGGTGAAGACGGCGATGTCGGCGCTCGTCATAACAGACTGAATTCGACGAACCCCTGCGGCGAATATGCTTTCTTGGACGACACGAGCTGCAATTTGGCCTCTATTAACCTCTATGCCTTCTTCAACGAAGACAACGGTGTCTTTGACCTGGATGGCTACATGCACACCATTTCTCTGGTCCAATTGGTCCTGGAAGCCTCGATCGTCTGGGGTCAGTTCCCCACTGAGGATATTGCCCGTCGCACTTGGCTGTTCCGCACCACCGGGCTAGGCGTGGCGAATCTCGCTTCGCTCCTTATGGTCATGGGCCTGCCTTACGATTCCGGTGAAGCCCGCACCTTCTCCGCGGCCTTGATCGGCGTTTTGACCGGCCAAAGCTATACCGTTTCCGCGTTGATGGCGAAAGAAGTCGGACCTTTTGCCAAATACGACATCAACAAACCCTACATGCAGCGCGTTATCCGTAACCATGCTCGTGTGGCCGGCGCCCGCAAAGACAAGCTCGAAGGTCTCAATAACGAGCCTTTCATGATCAACCACAGTATGCTTGAGAATCTCGATCAGAAAGATCTGTCCGCTAAGCTCAAGGAAGTCTGGAAATCCGCGTTGAGCGAAGGTGAGTCCTATGGCTACCGCAATGCCCAGGTGAGCGTTATTGCTCCGACCGGCACGATTTCCTTTGCCATGGACTGCGGCGCAACCAGTATAGAACCATTCTTCTCCCACATCAGCTACAAGAAGCTGGTCGGCGGCGGCTCGATGGTCATCACAAATCCGGTAATCGCCTCTGCCTTGCGTCATCTGGGTTATTCTGAGGAAGAGATTTTTGACATTGTGTCTTATGTCGAACGCAAAGACGAGAACGGTCGAATTCTTGACGGCAAGCTCGAAGGGGCTCCGCACCTCAAGGACGAGCATCTCCCAATCTTCGACACGGCCAATGTCTGCGGATCCGGCGAGCGTTACATTGCACCGATCGGCCACGTGCTGATGGTCGCAGCCATGTCACCTTTGGTCACCGGTGCGATCTCCAAGACCGTTAATCTGCCAAATAGCGCAACGGTCTCTGACTTCAAGGACGTCCATATTTTGGCCTGGAAGACCGGCGTCAAGGGGATCACTCTGTACCGTGATGGTTCGAAGAATGCCCAGCCGCTCAACAACACCTTTGACCGCAGCAACAAAGAACTCAAGCTCGACGACCTGAACTACAACGCCCTCTTGAGTTATGCCAAAGAGGCAAAAGAAGAGCTGCATCAGCGTCAGGCGCAGCCCTCGAAGCGCCAGAAACTGGCCGGCATTCGCTCGGGCAGAACGCATCCGGCACAGATTGACGACGTCAAGATCTACACAACGGTCAACCGTGACGACGAGGGCAAGATCTCTGAGATCTACATCACCACTGATCGTGAAGGCACCACCATCATGGGCTTGCTGAACTCCTTGTCCAAGACCATCTCTGTGATGCTGCAGTACAAGATCCCGGCGGCCAGTATCTCCAAGATGCTGCGCGGCCAAAGATACGAGCCATACGGTTTCGTCCAGCGCCACCCGAACATCAAGTACGTTTCCTCGATCTCGGATCTGGTCTCTAAGATCATCGACATCGAAATGGGCGATTTCAGCCGTGTCCAGGTCAAGCCTGCGCCTGCTTACACACCAGTTGAAGAAGAGGAGGGCGATGATGGGCTCTCACAGGAAGTCCTGCAGAAGCTAATGGTCGAGAAGGAGAACAAGCTCAAAGAAGACGAGGGCGAGAACTTCCAGCCAACGGATCCTTTTACACAGAGCTTCATCCACGAGTCGGCTCGTGAGGCGGCCGTGCATGGTGATCGCATCTACGATGGTTCGACCTGCCCGACCTGCTCAAGCACACGCATGGTGCAGAACGGCACTTGCAAGGTCTGTCTCGACTGCGGCACGACCACTGGCTGCAGCTAAGACCTGAATCTCGCTAGACCAAGAACTTCGAACCCCGAGTCGCAGCCGTTCTGCGTCCCGGGGTTCTTCTTCGTGTGAATGGTCGCAAGGGTACTTGACGAGGGCGATAGGGAGGATAAAATGAATTAAGATTCATATGAAAATCTAAACATATGAAATGGGGGTGCAACAATGGACAACGATCTATCCAGCGATGTTCTGAGGGCTTCAGCCATGCTGAAAGCGCTGAGTGATCCGGTGCGCCTGCGAATCTTATTGTTGCTGGAGCAGCGACATTGTTTCGTGCACGAGCTAGGCCAGGCCTTAGGCATTGAGCAATCCGCCCTGAGTCATCAGCTGGCGATTTTGCGCAAACACCGGCTGGTGAAGGCCAGCCGTCAAGGCAAAGCAAAATTATATGAGCCTGATGATCTGCACATCTATACTTTGCTCCGTCAGATCATGGAGCACGCGGCAGAAGTTGAGAAGCAGGAAGGCTTCGCAAAAGAGGAGGATTCGACCAGATGACTGCACTGAAGATATCAGAAATTCACTGCGCGGAGTGCAGTGTCGATCTTATCCAGAGTCTGGAGCGGATCTGCCAGGTCAAGGGCTTTGTCTATCAGGGCGA
>JAAYZH010000079.1 GCA_012514965.1 Clostridiaceae bacterium
TACGCATACGTACCCTACACGGATTTATAAATGATGCAGCTTCATGCTATACTTGAATCAGCCCAGCAGGCGCTTTCCGTTTTTGAACCTTCATGACTGCAATAGGGAGCTCGGGTCATTGTGGAATACTACCAGGCCTTTGGCGCAAGCCGGATGGAAGGTACAAGACCACTGTAGAGCACCCACCTGACATATTTGTTAGGTGTCAAAGAGGAGAGTGTCAGCTGGGTCTTTTATTTTAAAGGATATATATCATGCAGATTTTTAATACGATGAGCCGCAAAAAGGAGACATTCGTGCCTCTGATTCCCGGGAGAGTCAGCATTTACTCATGCGGCCCTACCGTGTATAACTACTTTCATTTAGGCAATGCGCGTCCGTTTATCACATTTGATACTTTGCGCCGTTACTTCGAGTATCAAGGTTACCAAGTCGATTTTGTTCAGAATTTTACGGACATCGACGACAAAATGATCAACAAGGCGAATGCTGAGGGGACTACAGTCAAAGAACTGGCAGACCAGTTTATCAAAGAATATTATGTTGATGCTAAAGGTTTGAATATCAAAGAAGCAACGCATCATCCCCGTGCTACAGAGTCCATGGTTGAGATCGTTCGTTTGATTGAGACATTGGTCGAGAAGGGTTATGCCTACACTGCTGATGACGGCGTGTATTATTCCGTGCGAAAATTCCCGGATTACTGCGGCCTATCTCACTTCGATATCGACGAACTAGTGCAAAACAGCCGCAAAGATGTTCTTGTTGACAGCGGTAAACAAGACCCGGTGGACTTCGCGCTTTGGAAGTTTCGTAAGGAGAACGAGCCTTTTTGGCCGAGCCCATGGGCTGAAGGCCGTCCGGGCTGGCACATTGAGTGCTCTGCTATGTCCAAGAAGTACCTTGGTGAGTCGATCGACATTCACAGCGGCGGTCAGGACCTGATATTCCCGCATCACGAGAATGAGATCGCGCAGAGTGAGGCAGCGAGCGGTAAGCAGTTTGTCCGTTACTGGATGCATAACGGGTTTATTAATGTCAACGGCGAAAAAATGTCCAAGTCGGAAGGCAATTTCTTTCTCGTTCGCGATGTGGCGAATAAATTTGGTTACATGCCGATTCGCCTGTTCATGTTGAGTTCTCACTACCGGACCCCGATCAATTACACGCCGGATCTACTGAACGCAGCAGCGTCTGGTTTCGCCCGCATTCAGACCGCGATGAAGACTTTGAACTTCGTGCTGGCTTCTCCATTGGAGCCGTCTAACGCAGAAGCAGCGGCTGCTCAGAAAGCATCTCTTGAAGAGGCTTGCCGTCTGGCTGTCGAACACTTTGAAGCCGCTATGGACGACGATCTTAACACAGCGGATGCGTTGGGAAGTATTTTTGAGCTGGTAAGAATCGCGAACACGGAATCCGCTGCTCCTCTCTCACAGGAAGGCTTGGTTTTGGCCAAAGATACGCTTGAGAGACTCTGCGAAGTAATGGGTTTCAGTTTCGTTGAAGAGGGTGCCATTCCACAAGAAGTCCTGGATCTGGCCGAAGCCCGTCAAGTAGCGAAAAAAGAGCGTAACTTCGCCCTGGCTGATAGTCTTCGAGCGGAAATTCAGCAACGAGGTTATCGTATTACGGATACACCCCAAGGTCCGCACATCGAGGCCGAAGCATGAATTTGCCTGATCCGGCTGAAGTTAGTCAGATGCCTGTGCAGACACTGGCTTATATCGGGGATGCAGTTTATGAGTTGTTTGTAAGGCAGCTTGTCCTGTCTAAGCATCGCGCCAAACCAGGACGATTGCATTCCTTGAGTATTCAGTACGCCAAGGCTGTTTACCAAGCTGCGGCGGCTTTGCGAATTCTGGATTTACTGACAGAAACTGAGAAGAACATATTGTTGCGTGGACGCAACGCCGATCCCGGGACAATAGCGAAAAATGCTAGTCCACAGGAATACCGTTGGGCGAGCGGTTTGGAGAGTTTACTGGGATACTTGCACTTATCCGGTGAACATGAACGTTTGGAAGAACTATTACTTTTAATTGTAGAAGAGGGCAAAGACCATGCGTCAGGACAATAAGCGGAGACCTCCGTCGAGCGGTGGAGACAGAAGAACGAATTCAGCCACAGGCTGGCAAAACAACGCCTCCCGTACGGGGTCCGCGAACGTCGGAGGCAAGAGAGACGGTGGCAGACGGCGCGATGATGGCTTCGGCAATCCTGCAGGAGGATCGGGACGTACCTCTGGTCGTCCGGAGCGCTTTGGCCCGACAGGTGAAGCGAGAAGACCGTCTGGTCGTCCGGAGCGTTTTGGCCCTGTAGGTGAAACAAGAAGACCGTCTGCCCGCCCCCAAAGAGGCGGACCGGCTGCAGATGCAAGAAAGCCGTTTCCAAGACCGGAGTACGTCAAGCCGTTCAGTGATGAGGACGTGCGCGAGGTCGCCTTGACAGACGCAATTCCGAATGAGGAGCGCCTCGAAGGTCGCAATGCTGTGTTGGAAGCTTTGGCGGCTGGACGGGCTTTCAATAAGGTTTGGTATCTCAAGCCGCTGCCTGATAAGAAGATGGACCATAGACTAAACGAAATTGTCCATCGTTTCATTGATACGGACACTGTCCTCTATCCGGTTGAGCGAAAGATTCTGGACAGAATGGCAGTCACCCCAAGTCACCAAGGAATTATCGCTCAAGTCGCGGCGCACCAGTATGCAGAACCGGAAGACATTCTGGCCTTGGCTGAAGCACGCGGCGAGAAACCTTTCATTCTACTTTTAGACCAGATTCAGGATTCGCAAAATCTGGGCGCAATTATGCGTACGGCTGATGCGGCTGGCGTGCATGGCATCATCATGCCGCGTCGACGCTCGGTTGCCCTAGATGCATCCGCTGCGAAATCTTCTGCAGGTGCGATTGAACATGTTTTATGTGCCCGGGTTACCAATCTGAACCGTACGATTGAAGATTTCAAGGCGCGGGGAATTTGGGTAGCGGGTTTGGCAATGGAAGGCGAGCCGATTTTCACTTGTGACAAGCTGGATATTCCTTTGGCCTTGGTCATCGGAAGCGAGGGACAGGGTATCTCGCAATCTGTGGCTGAAAACTGCGATTTCCTCCTGCAGATACCTATGCGCGGAAAAATCAATTCTTTAAATGCTTCTAATGCTGCTGCGGTTGCCATGTACGAAGTGTTTAGACACCGGACTCTCCCTGAATCATGAAGGATAGAGAAGCCCTTGCGGATGAAGCATTAGCCCTGAAGGCCAAGGCCGGAGACGAAGAGGCACTGGAGATTTTGCTCGAGCGCTACAAGCCTTTGGTCCGAAAGCTGGCGGGAAAGTACTTTATCCGCGGCGCAGATCGTGACGATGTTATTCAGGAGGCAATGATTGGCCTGTTTAAGGCTGCTCGTTCCTATGATCCTGAGAGCGGCTTCCGATTCGCCGCTCTCGCGGCGATAAGCAGCGAACGCTCGATCATCGATGCTGTTCGCAAGGCTGAAACAAAGAAAAATAGTTTACTGAACGATTCACTGCCTCTCGAAGAGTTCGCTTTAAGCAGTGAAGAGGCTGCAGGTGTGAGCTCAGACCTCGAAATTTCGGGCAAACAAGTGTCTGACGAGGATTTGGTTCAAGATCTCCTGGAGATCCTTAGTGCTCAAGAGCTGACAATTATGCGTTTGCGCGTAAAGGGTCTGTCATATAAAGATATCGCGGGTCAATTGCAAATATCCACGAAATCAGTCGATAACACATTGCAGCGCATTCGCGCTAAATTGAAGGATTACTAGACTCCCGGATGAGTCGAAGCCGGCCGAATTATTCTGCTTGAGAATAAATTTTTAGAATTGTTCACTGATTTTCACGATCGTTCACTTGCTTGTCATATTGTATGCGTGTCACTATAATTATGTTGAACTAAAGTGAGGGCAGTGCGGTTTGAACAAGCGTGTAGCGAGAGATGCATATTTCTTAATCGTAATTGTGGCGATTGCAGTTTTGGCAATCTCCGCTTTTATTTTTACGCGCTATTTGGAGGATCAGACCAGGCAGAGTGTTGAGGTAAGTACCTTTTTATCTACCGAAACAAGCAAGCCTAAGCCAAGCAATCAAGCTGACCAGACTACGACAGGGACCAGCCAGTCGATTATCGGTACGTCTTACGCCAACGAGATTTTGCAACTTTTGGCCGAGAGTATCAATGAAGAATCACAAATTGAGACGAATTATCATGAGTTTCGCCGTGGACAGCTTGATGACATTTCACTGGAGGAATATCAGCTTTATACCCGCTTGCTCAGGGATAGCATACAACAAGATGTGGAATCATATGCTTCAATGACCTACTCTGAACGCAAGACGACAAGTGCTTCTATACTTCAACATGACAAGCAGTATGCGGATTTCTTAGAGACCGCAAGTTTTCACTGGCTGGAATTTCACCGAGAAGATGAACTCATGCGTTTCCCGGTACTCTTGTCTCAGAATGAGGACGGCCAAAGCTATCTCTCTCGCGAATGGGTACGAGCCTGCCTTGAACTCAAGAATTTCTCCACATTGTATTTCGGAGCTTTCCTCGAACAGAACTTTGAGGCAGCACTGCGTCTTACATACTCTCTTTCAGACTCAGAGGTAATGCGTGCGCAGAAGACTCAGTCGCTGATGGATTATTACTCCTCTACAATCCAGGCGAAGACTATCGGTTCGCCTGAGATTGTTTCGCTGCGAATGGATTCGATCACTTTCCGTATTCCCATTCTGGGAGAGCCCAGAGATCCCGCTCAACCAGTAGTCGCTACGACTACCACAATCGCTACTGAACCGACGAGTACAGAAAGTAGTAGTAGTGCTTCTGCTTCGGACGTCGTACCTTCTGAGACCGAGGCAGGTTCTGAAGTGCAAACCACTGCTGAGCCGTCCTCAACACCAACGGCCTCAGACAGTACTTCGATTGAAACGGAAGTGACCACTAGTACTAGCGTAACAACGACAGAGGAGATTCCCGGACCAAGGTACCATATCGTTACAATTTACAAGAATAACGGTAACTTTGTCCCTGTAGATGCTGTTCCGGCCGCCAACTGGCAAACTGCGAAGACCGTCACCGCAAGGGGGCAAAGAATGCTTGAAGTGTCTGCGAAGTACTCAAGCGAGCAGTTGCGAGACTTGCTTGGGATGCCGAGGGAACAATTTCGATTTACGTTAAGTACCGGCGAGTTTGAGAAGGAAGAATATATACGTCTGGTTTTTGAGGATGCCGAATTGATTGTGTTCCCGATGCCGAATCTCCAAGATGTTTATGGGCTCAAGTCAGTGACACTTTTGTCAAATCGTTTTAGCCTTGGAGATACTTTCCGTATAGGCCAAAGCCTGGACCAGCTCCTTGAGATCTATCTGTATATGGACACTATTTCGTTCAATTATACGGATTTGAATAACAACAACGTTCAGCTTACTTTAGATGAAAAGCAGACAATTTCTCAGATTTATATAATGAACAATGAGTATCGTTCAGATGTCCTGCTGAAAGACAAAAGTGCGGAACTTCCTCTTGAGTTGATCAAACCTACGCCAACTCCGCTTCCTACCACAACAGTAGCTCCCTCTGGGTCTGAGACCGCAGGCAGCAGCGCCCTGAAGCCCTAAGGCCCTAAGGCCAAAAAGCTAACCGAAGTGTACAGCCAATGTCTTGGCGACTGCTCCATGACTTCAGAAAAGGTCAAACAGCCCCTAGAGCAAGATATCACAGACAAAACAAAAACCCCCACGAACAATGTGTCCGTGGGGGTTTATTGTGGTGCGCCCGGCAGAGATCGAATCCACAACCTTCTGATCCGTAGTCAGA
>JAAYZH010000011.1 GCA_012514965.1 Clostridiaceae bacterium
AGCCCGAATCGTGGCAAAATTCCGAGTTGTGTGGCCACTCCGCTTGGATAACTCTGATATTTGTCCCCAGAACCTCGAATCGTGGCAAATAACCGAGTTGTGTGGCCACTCCGCTTGGATAAGTCGGAGATTTGGCACGCAACCCTCGAACCTGGAGATTTGGCACGCTACCCCCCCGAACTCCGCCAAACCACAAATCACATCTAAACTAGATTTTGCTCCCCCACAAATACACATTTTGTACTGCGTTATCGTGATAGCACATTCACCGTTTGCTTACCCGCAAGTGCGCAACTTGTCCTACATTATCGTAGCACTACATTACTGCTTGATCAGCCAGAAGTAGAGCAAAGCCACTTGAAGAATAGCAGCACATTTACCGTTTGATCAGCCACACGTAGATCAGAGTCAACTGAAGAATGGCAGCCAGAGGGATTATGATACGAAAACGCGTGTGGCGGGTTTTGTGCCGAAATAGCTGCATACCCATGAAGGCCCCTGGTCCGCCGCCGAGCACAGCTATCCACAGCAAAACGCGTTCCGGGATTCGCCAGCGGCCGTGCCGGGCTTTGGCCTTGTCGAGGAAATAGAGAAGGAAGACGACGCTATTCCACAATATGATCCCTATAACGATTCGTTCGTGCAATTTCACCTGGTCTCTTCCTCTCCTTATCCAATGTCGTTCGAGCGGCCAAAAGACGCCCACAATCGTTATCATTTTACATCACCGCCCCCTACGCGCGGTGTCCCCTGGTAAGCGCACATCACCGCCCCCTACGCGCGGTGTCCCCTGGTAAGCAGCCCATCACCGCCCCCTACGCGCGGTGTCCCCTGGTAAGCAGCCCATCACCGCGCCTCAGCGCTCATCGCCGTCCCTCAGCGACCATCGCCGTGCGTCAGCGTCCATCGCTGCCGTTCTACTCCATCACGAAGCGCTCGTAGAACTTCCCGCGGATCGAGTAGTCCGAGATCTTCAGCGCCTCCTGCAGGAGGTCCCAGCCATCCGCCGGAGCAGCAAGCTCGCCGGTCGGCAGGACAGGCGAACCCGAGAATTTGCCCAGCAGATTTCGGCCCATGACGGTGTCTTCGTAAAGCTTCTGGTCAGCACCCAGCAAGTAGAGCAGCGTAGGCATCATGTCGATCTGACCGCCGGGGTTCGTGATCTCCAGGCTAGGCAAGCCCGGTGCGTGAACAATGAAGGGCACCTGCTTGTGGTTGTCGGGCAAGTCGGTCTTGTAGTACTTGTGAATGCCTTCGTGGTCGCCGTAGATCACGAGTGCGGCGTTGTCGAGAATGCCTTCCTGCTCAAGAGCGCGATAGAAACGGCCGAATGCCTCGTCGACATAGCGAATGCTCTGGAGGTAGTCGGTGGAGATGTTCTCCTCCGCGAAAGTCAGGTGCTTCTGCTCCTCGGGCAGCTCGAAGGGAATGTGCGAGCTGATCGTGATGATGAAGAAGTTGTAGGGCTCGGGCAGCGAGCGAATTTCATGCAGCGACTGGCCAAAGAGGGCCTCGTCGGAAATACCCATACCCATTTGCTCCGCTATCGTAAACTGCGTTTCGTCGATGTAGCGCGTGAAGCCGAGCTTCGGAAACACGGTGTTCCGGTTCCAGAATTCGGCATCGTCACCATGAATCGCAACAGAGGTATAGCCGGATTCCCCGAGGATTTTTGGCAGTGAGTTATAGACGTTCTCGCCAAAGCGCAGAAATGCGCTGCCGTCGGCGATGGGATACATGGATGTGTTGAAAATCAGTTCGGCGTCTGAGCTGTTGCCGTCTTTGACCTGCTCGATGACGTCTGAGAAGTACAAGCTGCTGTCGAGGAGTGCGTTGAGATTAGGAGTGATTTCGTTGCCAAGAATTTCCTTGTCGATCAGGAAGTTTTCGAGAGATTCGAACTGTATGATGATGAGGTTTTTGCCCTTGAGACTGCCGGCGAGCGAGCGATATTCGATCTCGGGGCTCAGGAAGCGAGCATTATCGTCGTGCCAATCCGCGATGACCTCGACACGCTCGGGGGTCAGCTCCTCGGCTCTGTCCTGCGTCAGGCGATAGAGATCATAGATGTGATTGCCGATAGGCGACATATACAGGGGCAGCATCTTGTAGTTACCCAGGAGTTTATAGTGTTCGAGCCTCACGTAGTTGCCGAGCATCAGCGCTGTGGCCAGGCCAAAGGCTGCGAAGAACAGAGGTACTCTCCGCAAAGGTAGCTTGAATCGATTTTTGGCGAAGAGCCAGGCCAAAACCGGAAGGTCGACAAACAGTAGAAAGTCTCGCACCCGGAGCAGCGAGCGTATGCTGCTGCCGAGGTCGTTGAGTACGTTCGTGGCTCCCAGCATGTGCAGACTGATCAGACGGCCAAAGGACCGCGCATAGACCGCGTCAATAAAAAGGATCAGCGAGAACACGAAGTTCATGACGAGCAGGTACTTGTGGCTCTTCCGCTGCGGCAGCAAAAAAGAAAATGAAATAAAGAACAGAACGGGTGCCAGGGCAAACAGGCTGTAAAGCAGACTTTGGAAGTCTATGGGCTCTAACGTGCTTAGTACGTAGATGGACTTAAGCAGCAGGAGTCCGGCAATGTAGAGCCAGGCCGGAAGATGTAGGGGCTTCTGCTCCTTCTCGATCGCTTGCATAATTCTTTCTCCTATACAAATCACTCGAGTCTCTTCGAGTCGGTCAAAGTATAGCAAATTGCATCAGCGAAATCTGTGCGTGGAATCAACTTCGGCGTTTCGCCTGTGCTACACTTGAAAAAACTTTTTTGAGGAGGACAATTCGTGAAAGAACTCATCATTGCGTTGGTTTTGGCCGCGGCCGCTGGGTATCTATTAGGCAGTGTGAACACCGCTATTCTGGTGTCACGTTTGCTCAAGCATGACGACATCCGCAAGTATGGCAGCGGCAACGCCGGCGTGACGAACATGTATAGAGTCTACGGCAAGCTGCCGGCTCTGCTCACGGTATTGGGCGACTTCCTGAAGGCTGCGCTGGCAGTCGTGGTCTCCCGCCTCTTCTTCCACGTGTTAGGTGTAGACCTCTCCTACGATCCGGGCTACCTGGCCGGTCTCTTCGTCCTGCTCGGCCACATCTTCCCTGTCTACTTTGCTTTCAAAGGCGGCAAAGGGGTCATGCCCCTGATCGGCGTACTCACAGTGGTCAATCCCCTGCTGCTTGCGATCCTGGCCGCCTTGACGCTGCCGGCTGTCCTCCTGACGCGCAAAATGTCGCTCGGCTCGGTGATCGGATCTGTGGCGATGCCGGTTGCGGGTGGGGTTTTGGCCGGGGTGCAAGGTGAAAACACGCTTGCGATTACGCTCTACCTCGTCGCCTACGCAGTCCTGATCCTGGTCTCTCATCGCGGGAATATAAAGCGACTCCTGGCCGGAACGGAAAACCCGCTCTCGACCAGGAGCCCAAAATCTAAGTAGGTTCGAAGCCACCGAAAAGTCCGGTCCATCATCGTCGCTTTCGGCGCTGTCGTGGCAACTTGCGCCGGTATTCGTGCATGCATCTAAGACAGTAACGAACGCTGCCATTCGAGCAACTTCTTCAGTGACCTGGTGCGTTCAGCACGCTACGCCTTGGGAAGCCACGGGAAGAACTTGGGTGTGCGACGCTTGTAGTCTTCCCAGTCCGCGCGGCCTTCGTATTTCTTCTCGAGCATGGGTACGCCGGAGACATAGAGCAGAAAGAATGTGATCAGCAGGGGGCTCAGAATCAGCCAGTAATTGCGGCCGCCGCTGATGGCCAGGAGGAAGATCCCCCACCATTGTGTAGCTTCGCCAAAATAGTTCGGGTGGCGGGTGTAGCGCCACAGCCCGGTCTGGATCAGCGTGCCCTTGTTCGCGGGATTGGCCCGGAACTGACGCAGCTGACGGTCCCCGACTGCCTCAAAGAAGAAGCCGATCAGCCAGAGTACGAGGCCAAAGGTGGCCAGGAGGCTCCAGCCCGCTAGATCCTGCAGATTGGTCGTGATCGTCGTGAGATTGATCAGGAAGTTCAAGACCAGCTGCAAGAGATAAATCTGCACGAACATGCGGATGTAGAAGGTCTTGGGATCCCAGGTGTTGCGCATATTGGCGTAGCGGAAGTCTTCCGGCTTGCCGACGTTGCGGCGGATCAGGTACCAGCTGAGGCGCGCCCCCCAGACCAGCACGAGAACGCTGATGACAATGGGTACAGCCCCACCTGGTTTGCCCAGCAAAAGGGACACCAAAGTCGAGAGCATGAAGGACAGCCCCCAGGTGATGTCAATCAGTCCGTTGTTCTTCTGGACCTGGGCAATCACGAAGGTCACCACAAAAAAGGCCAACATAGCTGCGAGTATCAGTAAATAGTCCGTCATCAGGCGGTCGTCTCCTTCTCTATGTAGGCAACGGCAACGCTGCCTTGACCGGCGAACAAGACCACAGCAGACGAGATCTGCGTGGTATAGACCGGCGCGCGTCCGGTGAGGCGCGTCATCTCCTGCTCGAGCGCGGCGGCGCGCTCAGGAGCGTCGGCATGCACGATCGCATAGTCGCCGACCGGTTTGCCGCGCAGGGCCTTGATCAAGTTCTTCCAGTTCTTTTTGTCCGAGAAAGCCACGCCCTTAATGGTGCCCTTGCCTTCGGGATCAATCGTAATCAGCGGCTTGAAATGCAGCTTGATCAGGAGGTCACCGATCCGCTCGCTGACGCGCCCGGAACGGGCCATGGGACCGATGTCCAGCACGCTGACCACAATCTTCGCGCGGGCTCGCATCGCCTCCATCGCCGCTACGAGAGCGGGAAACTCCAGGCCCGCCTCGATCAGCCTGACAGCCTCGCGGACCAGCAGGCCCTCAGCACCGGAATTCACCTTCGTGTCAATCAAGGCGACCCGGTCGGCAGCTTCCGGCAGCTCCGCGATAGCCTCACGGAAACGTCCATACGTGCCGCTCATCTCTGCCGATACCGTGAGTACCATCACCTTGTCATAGTGATTGAGGATCGGCTTCAGGAAGCTGTGAATCTGGGCGGTATTCAGCTGCGCCGTCGACGCGCCGATGATATGCTCCTGCAGATAACCGCTGTCGATTCTGACTTTGTCCAGATAGCTCACACCCTCAACCATGATGTTGATCGGGATCTGGAAGACCTTATGCTCGTGAACGAACTCCGGAGGCAGGTCGGCAATCGAGTCTGTAACGCAGGCAATAT
>JAAYZH010000080.1 GCA_012514965.1 Clostridiaceae bacterium
CCCCCCTGATCTGGACAAAATTTGCGAAAGTGTGTGCCCGCGGCTTGGAATAACGAAAATTTTGTCCACCACACCCTCAGATCTGGACAAAAATTGCGAAAGTGTGTGCCCGCAGCGAGGCCATTGAAAGAGTCCAAGCAGTGATCTCCATTTCCGAGGGCTGTGGTGGCAACTTTTGCCGGTATTCGAGGGCCGAGGACGTACAGCAGCCGATGTTGCCATTTTCAAAGGCTCTAGTGGCAACTTTTGCCGGTATTCGAGGGCCGAGAACGTACAGCGGCAAATGTTGCCATTTTCATGGGTTCTAGTGGCAACTTTTACCGGTATTCGAGGACCGAGGACGTACAGCAGCCGATGTTGCCATTTTCATGGGTTCTAGTGGCAACTTTTGCCGGTATTCGAGGGCCGAGGACGTACAGCAGCCGATGTTGCCTTTTTCAAAGGCTCTAGTGGCAACTTTCGCCGGTGTTCGAGGGCCGAGGACGTACAACGGCAAATGTTGCCATTTCCGGGGGCCAGCAAATCCGATGAAACCCTCTCCGCCAGTTGGCCACAGAAATCGAAAGCGTTCAGCCAGTCGTCATCTTTATCCGTGGCCTCATTTGTCCCATTTACCTGCCAACGAGCAAAAAACCGCCAGAATAAGCCTTAACATTACGTGCGATTCATATTACAATGAACATAAATTTTTGCGGCGGGCTGGAATGCAGTTGGATTCTTGTCTCAACTTCGCTTAGAAATCAGAGAGATGTATGCAGATTGTAATTATGGGCGGCGGCAAGATTGGCAGCAACCTTTGCCAGACCTTAAGCACCAGCGAGAATGACATCACGCTGATCGAGCAAGACCCTGTGGTCCTGGAACGTCTGACGAGCCAGCACGACATTATCGGCGTGCTGGGAAACGGCTCCTCCTACGAGATCCAGGTCGAGGCGAAGACACCGAATGCCGATGTCTTTGTTGCCGTTACTGCCAACGACGAGATCAATCTCATTGCCTGCATCATCGCCAAACAGTTGGGTGCGGACTACACGATTGCCCGTGTGCGCAATCCCGAGTACGCCAGCCACATGGAAGAGATGCGCCGCGCGCTGGGCATTTCGCTGATGTTGAATCCCGACCGCCAGGCCGCTTCGGAGATTGCCCGCCTGATCCAGTTCCCAACCGCGCTCTCAGTCGAGCCTTTTGCCCACAACCGCGTGAACATGGTCGAGGTCGAGATCCCGGCAGAGCATGAGTTAATTGGCCAAAACCTGATTGCTTTTCGCCAAAAATCCCCTGATGTCCTCGTCTGCGCCGTTGTACGTAACGGTGAGGCCTTTATTCCCTTTGGCAGTACAGTTTTGCAAGCACAAGACCGCTTGTTCATCACAGGCACCATCGCGGACCTGCGTCACGTGTATCGCATGTTCGCAAGCAAGCACGACCGCCTGCGCTCGATTCTCATAGTTGGCGGCGGCAAGCTGACCTTCTACATCCTTGGACTGCTGCCGGCCCAAGGGATCGCGATCAAAATCATTGAACAAGACATCGACCTGGCCCGCGAACTGAGCGAACAGTTCCCTCATGTCCACGTGGTACACGGCGACGGTACGGATCAGGAACTGCTCGAGGAAGAGGGCATAAGCGATTTCGACTGCACGCTCGCCCTGACAGGAATCGACGAAGAAAACATCTTGATCAGCCTTTTTGCCATCTCCCAGAATGTCCCCCGCAACATTACGAAGGTCAACCGCCTTCGCCTGCTGCGCGTGCTCAATAACCCTGACCTCCAGAGCATCATCACCCCCCACGAGATCGTCGCCACCGAAATCATCCGCGCCGTCCGCGCGCTCAATCAAGACGACGACTCCAATATGGAAGCCATGTACCGCATAGCCCAGGGCCAGGTCGAAGCCATGGAATTCCACGTCGTGCAAGCTTCCAACGTCTGCGGACACAACCTGTCTGAGCTGCCAATCAAGCGCGGCATCCTGGTCGCCTACATCATCCGCGGCCGTGAGCTGATCATCCCTTCCGGCCGTGACTTCATCAAGTCCGGCGACCACGTAATCGTAGTCACGAAGGGTCATGCCGTCGTCAACATTGATGACATCTTAGAGTAGGAGCATCGCCGCCATGCGTCCCATTGTCCCCTATCTCCTCAGCCGTATGCTGCAGCTCGAAGCCATTCTCTTGCTGCTGCCGCTCATGGTCTCCTTCCTCTACGGGGAGCCCGTTGCCTACTGGGGCAGTTTTCTCGGAACCGCGGTTCTGGTCTTTGGCCTCGGGAAGCTGCTCTCCCTGCGTCGCCCCACGGACGATCGTATCTATGCCAAAGAAGGCCTAATGCTCGCATCCCTAAGCTGGCTGCTGCTCTCCCTCTTCGGCGCTCTCCCCCTCTGGCTGTCCGGCGATTTCCCGCACTTCATCGACGCCCTGTTCGAAACCGTCTCCGGCTTCACCACCACCGGAGCCAGCGTTTCGCCTGCCGTCGAAGACCTCGGCCACTCGGTGCTCTTCTGGCGCTCCTTCACCCACATGATCGGCGGCATGGGCGTCCTGGTCTTTGCCCTCGCAGTCTTTCCCAGCGGCCGCGGCTCCATTCACATGGCCAAAGCCGAGATGCCCGGACCTTCCTTCAGCAAAGTCGTCGCCAAACTATCCGAAACCGCACGCATTCTGTACCTGATCTACATCGCCATGACGCTGGTGCTGATTGTCCTGCTGCTCTTCGCGGGCATGCCTCTCTTCGACTCCATCTGTCACGCCTTCGGCACAGCCGGCACCGGCGGTTTTGGCGTCAAAAACAACTCCATCGCCTTCTACCAGTCCAACCAGATCGAGCTGATACTCGGAATCTTCATGATTCTGTTTGGAGTCAACTTCAATCTCTACTTCTTCCTCTTGCTCGGTCAGTTCAAAAAGTTCTGGCGCAGCGAAGAACTGCGCTCCTTCCTCGCCTTCATCCTCGGCGCCACCGCCCTGATCTTTTTCCAAAGCTACGCCAGCCATGGCTTGTCGCCCAAAGCCCTGCTTGACGCCTTCTTCACCGTCTCATCCATCATCTCGACCACAGGCTTCTCGACCGCGAACTTTGACCTTTGGCCACTATTCTCACGCGGTATTCTGCTCCTGCTCATGTTCGTCGGCGCATCAGCTGGCTCCACCGGCGGCGGCCTCAAAGTCTCCCGCGTTGTAATCCTCATGAAAACCGGCTTTCGCGAACTCATCCAGGCGCGCAACCCTAACCGCGTCATGCCTCTCCGCTTCGAAGGCCAAACCGTAACCCGTGATCAGCTGCGCTCCATCGCCAGCTATCTCAGCATGTATGTCTTGCTCTTCATCGTTGCCTTCCTAGTCCTTCTGCTCGACGTTCCGAACTTCATCTCGGCGTTCTCGGCCGTAGCCGCTACCTTGAACAACATCGGCCCCGGCTTTGACCTGGTCGGCCCCACCGGCAACTTCGCCTCCCTATCGAACCTGTCCAAAATCGTCCTGTCCTTCTGCATGCTGGCCGGGCGCCTCG
>JAAYZH010000081.1 GCA_012514965.1 Clostridiaceae bacterium
AGCCTGTTCCGCTGAATTTAGGCAAGGCAGTATGCGTGCTTATACGGTTCAAAATTCGCTGCTGAATAGACCGCAGATTCGCTAAATTTGTCATAGAAACAACTTCAAGCTTCCAAAGCAGTTCCCAAAGATAGAGCTGTACTGCCATGTATTCGTCAGCTGTCTGTGTGCTGCTGTCCCAGCCGTGATACACAAATAGCGCAGCTTTCTCAACCTGGTCAGCAGTCATAACAAAGTTCGGAGCCATCTGATAATCTACAACATTCGAATACCCGTTGAGTGTGACACCTTCAGGCAAATATGCCACGTAGCGTCCGTTCGCATCAAGCGCGTGGGTCGGTTCCACGCAGAAAACTGCCTTTCCGTCGGACTCTTTGACGATCTGTGTGGTCCAAGATTTAAGCGCAGAACCATTGGGGAAACGGAAATACCAATCGTATCGAGGACCTGCTGCTTGGAACGTTTCGACGTCTCCTGCTTGTGTAAGAGCCTGAAGCTCAGACTGCAGGGCGTCCAGTGGAAGCAAGCCCAAGAAGAGCATCATACTGAGAAAAATGGCGATCAGCTGTTTTGCTTTTCGCGGTTTGATGGGAGGTTTCATATAGGTTCCTTTCAAGTTTGATTTCGGGATCCAGTGAAATATCCGCTCCGATCCCGCGGAGCAGCTGTTCTGGTAATCAAAAAGCTCTAGCCCGCTGCGGAAATATCTTGTGCGTAAAAATGCACGGTCCAGCCTTTGGCCTGATAATCTTCATCGAATATGGTCCACATAGTAAAACCCACATATTCCGTGAAGGGGCTATCTTGGCTCAGTAATTGCTCATAGGCCCAGTTCATAGCTGCCTTCTCGGCTCCGGCCTCACCGCCATACTCACTGAACAGCCAGCAGGTATCGGAGTTGCCCAGAGTATCATACTGAGATACGGACGTTCCCGACCAAGCGACTGTTGTCGCTTCTGCGGTATCTGCTTCTGTAGTCACCTGAGAGCTTGAAACGTCATGGACTGTCGAGGACTCTGTGTACCTGCCTTCCGTACTTGTGATCGTTGTGCTTAACCCCGTTTCTTCTTGTACCGGATTCGGCTGACTAGTGGGAACTGTGCTGTGCTCGGATCCGGAGCCCTGTGTTTCCGGGGGGGCGCTTGTTGTACTCTTTGTCAGAACCAGGAGAGAACTAGTCGCTCTTATATCAGGATTAACGGTGGTGAAATTACTGCTATTCTGCTGAGTTGCTCTCGCTTCGCTTAGCTTCATGCTTGTGGGTTCAGCCTTCGTGGTGTATTTCTCCCGAAGCGGAGCCTCTGTACTAGTTAACTGACTTTCTGAAGGGAGAAAACTTGTAACTGGCGCCGGCTGTTTCGTCGGACGTTGTTCGCTAGTCTGCATTGTTTGTGAAGTCTCCTCTGCTTCAGCAAGAGTCACGCGCGGGATTACATCAGAAGACACATCTGCAAGAGGTGAACCACTGACAGCAACTGTTACCACAGTGCCGCTCTGGTAAGTCTCCACTGTTGTTCCACATGCGCTGACTAATAAGCTGATGAGCAAAGCCAAAACGATTTCCTTCATACTGATTCGCCCTCGTCATCATGCAGTTCTGCCGCGGGGGCAGACTGCCGCCTTTCCCTGGTCACGATCTTGACACGTCGATTTTGCACTCTCATATCTCACATCCTTTACCGTTTGATCACCCCAAGGATACGTAAGAAAATTCCGTTGCAAAATGAATCACGCAGAAACTCAGCGGCTCTGGGAAAGTACATTTTCCACGGCCAGAACAGGCAAATTCCGTCTGTAGCCATTTCCAATTTTCCGTGGAAATAGCTAGGCTTGTGGCAAGGCAATTTGGAAAGGAACAGCGCTATGTATAAGATATTTCTGGAAGATTCAGGTACCGATTTACGATTTTTTGTTGAGGCAGAGGCACAATATTCGAGATTCCTGCTTACTTTTACTACCCAGAGAAATGCCTCTGATCTGCTGAGGTTGCTGCAATTCTTACGCGAAGCAGATGATGAGGAAGATCTCTTCGTCTTGGCTGAGAAACTCTTGCCGGCACATCTGCATTACATGCTCTTCTATCTCTATTTGCAGGCGAAAGCCGCTCGAGTCGAAGTGCCTTTCGACCCTGGTAGTTTTCTTCGTCTGCTTCGTCAGAAAACGTCCGGCTTTGCAGGCCTTCTTCACCGTATGACAACAGCAGATCGAGCCTTTTATACAATGAACCTGCAACTGCAAGTAGTACCCTCGGAGCATGGCTTTGGCATTCGGTGCCTGATTATCCGTAACGTGGAAGACTACATCAGCAGTCTGAGTCTTTATCTTTTGCAGCACGAACAGAAATTGAAGCATTGTGAAGTCTGTGGCGCGTACTTTTTGCAGGAGAGATACCAGCAAGGTCGTCTTTGCGCATATTCACATCGCGAGGGACTCTCGTGTACTGAGAAAAGATGTCGGCAGAACGCCCTGGATACGCTTACTGCAGATCCCCTGCTCATGAGATGCAAGAAGATCTACAAACGCAACTACATGCGCTGCGAGCGGAGACTCAACGCTTCGATCCGGCATCGAGCCTCCACTCCCGGCGAAGACCCTCACTTTCAAATGTGGAGCAGAGATATTACGAAATTGCGTAAGGATTATGTGGAAGAGCTGATCAGCGGAGCAGAATTCAGCCGCGGGCTCTCTCTGCTCGAAGCCCAGGCGGACGGCGGACACCTGTATGAAACCGCAGGATTGGTGAATGAACAAAGCCGGTAACAGCTTCCGCTGTAACCGGCCTCATGAAGGGGGTGCTTATCAAGCTTATAGCTCCGGGTCCATCTCCCGGTACCAGCCGAGAAGACGAAGCTCTGTACTCTCGTGCTGCAACTGGTAGAGAACATCCAGCACTTCAGGATTGTCGGGATGGGCTTCACAATCGATGTAGAAGTAATACTCCCAGGGATTGCGGGGAATCGGGCTGCTCTGAATTTTGGTCAAGTTAATGCCGTGATCACTGAAGAGATTCATCACGGATACCAGACTGCCGGCGCTGTGCGGCAAGCGCAAGAGCAAGGATAAGGTGTCTGCTCTGGGGGCGATTTGCAGGGTTCTCCGTACCACTACAAAACGCGTCTGATTTTCTTTAATATCACTCACGGCAGCATCAAGAATTTCCAGGCCGTAGGCTTCTGCCGCATCCTCTGTGCCAATGGCTGCCCATTCGGGATCTTTGCGCTCGGAGACATCCTGAGCCGCAAAGGCTGTGTTTAGGGCCTCTACGGTCTGCCAGTTATTCTCCTTGATGGCCCGCATGCACTGAGCCAGGGCCTGACGGTGTGAGGTCACATAGCGGATCTGGTCTTTCGTGGTGCCGGGCGCGGCCAAAAGCCGGTGGCGCACGGAAAGCTTAATAGCATCCGTAATGAAAAGGTTCGTACCTTGAATGAGTTGATAGACATCGTCGACTGTGCCGGCGGTGGAGTTCTCAAGAGGAAGGACAGCTGCATCGGTCTCGCCTCTGACCACTGACATGATGGCAGCTTCAAAAGTACGATGCGGGAAGTAGGCGCGTCCCGGAAAGAGCTTGGTGGCTGCTTTAGCCGAGTAGGAATACGCGTTACCCTGGGTAGCGACCAGCTGAACCGGGAATTTGCGGGTCAAGCCTTCGCGAATCAAGCGGCCGATTTCCCAGTCAAAACTCTCCGGACGTGCCAGGGCGTACTGGCGAGCGCGGGAAAGGCGCATCAGAGTAGCTTGTAAGGGTGGACCATACTGGCGTATCAAGGGGTCTTCAGCGTTGTTGAGCTGAGTCAATTTGTACTTCTCTTGCTCAGCGTCATAGATAGGCTGCACATCTGCTTTTTTTTGTTCGTAGACTGCAACCGCGAGGTTCTGACGACGGGAAAGAAGTGCCAGCATCTCTTCGTCAATGTCGGCAATCTCTCGGCGAATATCTGTCAATCCGGCTTGTTCGTTCGTATTCATAGTCAAACCTGCTTTCCGGTTTCGGCTGCGAGCCTTTGCGTAAGCTCGGCCAGGGCTTTGGTGTAGCTGTGGATTCCGTGACCCGAAACCGTGCTTGAACAGGCAGGTCGGATGACGGAGATTTGGCGAAAGGCTTCACGCTTTGCAATGTCAGAGATATGAACCTCAATAACTGGATATGGGCAGAGCTTCAGAGCATCGAGGAGGGCATAGCTGTAATGAGTAAAGGCGCCGGCATTAATGAGCATGCCAGCCGCGTCATCGAGGTGGGCGTGAATAAAGTCTAGAATCTCACCTTCATGATTAGATTGGAAGTCGAGGATTCGGCAGCCTGCCTGTTCGGCTTCGCTGCGGCAGAGTCGGACAACATCGGCCAAAGTAAAGCTTCCGTAGTGCTCGATTTCGCGGCGGCCCAGCATGTTCAGGTTCGGTCCGTTGATCAGTAAAATTGTGGGCACAGAAGTGTTCATTCGCTGTCCCTCCCTGTTTTGTCAAAATCGAACAGGCCTGAAGTCAGGAGGCTGTCCAGGAGGACGATAGCTGCACCTGCCTCACAGACCGGCAGGGCGCGCGGCACGATACAGGGGTCATGACGTCCTTTGACAACCAGACGGGTGTTTTCGCCGGTGCTTAGATCGATGCTGTCTTGCGGCAAACTCACAGAGGATGTCGGCTTGATACCGACTTGCAGGATCACAGGCATGCCGTTGGAAATACCGCCGTCGATCCCGCCGCCGTGGTTCGTCTTGTTGCGAATATGAAGAGTGTCGCCTTCACCCAGGAACTGAGGGGAGTCATTATTCTCAGAGCCGCGGCGGCGCATGGCGTCAAAGCCAGAGCCGAAGGTGAGTGCTTTGACCGCGGGAATAGCATAGAGAAAGGAAGCCAGACGAGGCTCGAGGCCTCCGAACATGGGGTCGCCGATACCAGCCGGCAGTCCCCAGAACACCAGCTCGATAATGCCGCCGACTGAGTCCTGCGCCATGCGGGCCGCTTCGACAGCGTCAATCATTTCCTGGCCGCGGGCGTCATCCAGGACAGGGAAAGCTTTGCCCGCCACTGTCCGCAGTTCTGCCACGGGCGGCCGGGCCAGGTCAATCTCGCGATCCTGAATACCTGCGATCTCTTTGACATGGCCTGTGATCTCGATACCCTGACGGGCTAGAATCTGTTTGCAGACAGCGCCCGCGAAACAGAGCGGGGCGGTGATACGCCCCGAGAAGTGGCCTCCGCCGCGAGGGTCATTGGCCCCGCGATAGCGCACGCTGCCGGTGAGGTCTGCGTGGCCGGGCCTGGGGACCAGTTCGAGATTGCTGTAGTCCTGTGAATGGGTATCCTGGTTGCGAATTACAGCGCTGAGCGGCGTTCCGGTCGTGTGATCACGATATAAGCCTGACAAAATCTGCGGCAAATCACTCTCTTTGCGGGCAGTCGACCAGGGAGTCTGCCCAGGGGCGCGCCGGCGCATGAAAGCCTTGACTTCGTCGGTGTCAATCAGCTGGCCAGGCGGAAGATTATCCAGCACGGCGCCGATGCCGTCGCCATGTGATTCACCAAATAGGCTGAGATGTAAATACTGTCCCCAAAAAGAACTCATAGAACCCCCTGTTCTCGGATAGGCTGCCTGCTTTCATCTATTTTAGCATGGAGCCATAAGCATAGAAGTACACAGCTGTTACTCACGCTCGCAGCGTGCGCCAAGGCGACACAGCTCACGGTAAAAAGAAGGGTACGACTTTGCAATTGCACTAGCCTTGAGAATACGCGATGGGCCATCTGCTTCCAGGGCTGCCACAGCAGCGGCCATTGCGAGACGGTGGTCGCCGAAGCTGTCCAGCTCGCCGCCGCGGAAGTGCGGAATCCCCTCAATTTCCAGATAGTCCTCACCCATTTGCGTGGGCACACCTAGACGTTTGAGCAGATCCGCCGTAGCTGCCAGACGATCCGACTCTTTAATCCGCAGTCGGGCAGCGTTGACCAGTCGGGTACGTTTGCCTGCTCCGGCTGCGCCGGCGGCGACACCCAGAGCCGGGAAAAGATCGGGGAATTGGGCCACGTCGATTTCGATGACCGCACCATAGTCCTCACCCGAGCGTCGTTTGGCGAGATTTTCCAGTAACGTGAGAATGGCGCGGTCGCCCTGGTGGCTGCCGGGGCGAAGGCCATTGACCTCAATGGGCTGGCCCAGATAGGCGGCGAGATACCAGAAGGCTGCCTGCGAATAGTCGCGCTCAATGGTAATCGGCTCGGCCGGGCGTTTCAGTCCCCCCACCGGGACCACCTGGTAGGTGAGCAAGCCCTCCTGCCAGCCTTCTTCGATGCTTTGGCCAAATTGACGCAGCGTTTCAAGGGTCATGTCTACATAGGGAGCGGACTCCAGGTTTGTGGTCAGTTGCAGCGTCGAGGGCGCGTCCAGTAGGCACATCGCCATGAGCATGCCGGTAATGTATTGGGAGCTGCTGTCGCCGGCAATTCGATAGGTACCGGGCCGAAGCTGTCCTGAAACGGTCAAGGGCAGATGGAAGCCTGGGTCTTTGGGGAAGCGCAGACTGACGCCGTTGCTTTCGAGAGGCTCGCGATAGGCGTCCAGAGGACGCTGTGGCAGGCGGCCTCTGCCTGTAAAGCAGACCTCTACTCCCAGGGCAGCCGCGATGGGGATGAGGAAGCGTACCGTAGAGCCCGATTCACCGCAATCAAGTTGCAGCGGCTTGCTGTCGCCGAAGCGGGCGGCCTCGAGCAGGAGGCGAATATTCTCAGCAGTGGTGTCAATGTCTTGCGAGCGGGCTTCCGCGAAGTTGCGGATAGAGCGCGTAAAATCAGCGGTCTCGTCACGAGCTGCCAGAGCGGTGCAGATAATTACCCTATGGGCCTGGCTCTTGGATGGGGGCGGATAAACTTCACCCTTGATTTGCCCCGGGTACAAGACGAGTGTGTCAGGAAGATTTCCGCCGACGTCCAGGACAAAACCTGATAAGCAAGGAGCCAATTCGGCCAAAAGCTCGTCGCTAATCCAATGCAGCAGGGGTTTGCCATAATCTTCGAGGACCACAAACTGGATGCCGCTGCCGCTGCGTTTCTTGTCAGCGGTGAGATTCGGCAAGACTTCGGCCAGGCTGAGGTCTGTGGTAACCGGCAGGTTCCAGCTCTGCAGCAAGACCTGCAGACGCGGCAGCAGACCGGCGGGTGTCAGCCCAAGCTGCTCTCCAATCCGCAGGGCGGCCAGCAGGCCGAGGCCAACGGCTGCGCCATGGGTGTAGCGAGTGTAGTTTGAAGCCTTCTCGATGGCGTGGCCAAAACTGTGCCCAAGATTCAAGAAAGCCCGAATATTCGCCTCTTTCTCGTCGCGGGCGACGGTGTCGGCCTTCTGGCGCACACAGGCGGTAATGATTTCGGCGGAGGGTGGAGCGGCAGGCAGGCTTTCGATTTCGGCAAAGAAACTTTCTCCTTCGAGCAAACCGTACTTGATGACTTCAGCCATCCCGCAGGCGAGTTGTTCGAAAGGCAGCGTTTCCAGTGTCGAAACATCGGCGATAACCAGACGAGGCTGCTTAAAAGCACCTATGAGATTCTTGCCATACGGCGTGTCGATGCCGGTTTTGCCCCCCACGGAGGAATCGACCTGGGCCAAAAGCGTGGTCGGTATCTGAATGTATTCGATGCCGCGCATATAGGTGGCAGCGGCGAAACCCGTGAGGTCTCCGACCACTCCGCCGCCCAGGGCGACCATGCGATCGCGGCGGGTCAGGCCTGCGCGAAACGCGGCTTCGTGTATCTCAGCCAGAGTGGAAGCAGTTTTACTCCCCTCACCGGCCGGGAAGACAAAGCGCTCCACTCGATAGCCTAAGCTGCCCAAACCTTCTGCAACAAGATCGCCAAAAAGCGCGTCGGTATTGCTGTCAGCCACGACGAGAACGGGACTTCCGGCTTCGGGTGGTTTCGGGTAGAGTTCCGACAGACGCCCCAGCAAAGCAGGGCCGATGAGAACGTTGTAGGCTTCTTCTTTGGTTGTTACATGTACAAAATGCATGCGGGTTCTCCTTTCGGGCACAATCATTGCCCGGATCAGGCTAATTGCAGGTTACGCAGGATCAAGTCCACCCGCTCGGCTTTGCCCAGATCCGCATTGATCACGAGATCAGCCATGTCCAGATAAAGCGGTCTTCTCTGATTGTACAGCGCGACAATGGCATTGTAATCTTGATTGAGCAGAGGCCGGGTGTTGTGGCCGTTGCTGCGGGCTAAAGCAGTTTCGAGCGAGACATCCAGGAGGATGATCTGACCGCCCTTCTCGCGGACGATTGCCTCAGCTCCGTCCTGGATCATGGCTCCTCCGCCTGTCGCCAGCAGAATGGAGCCGGACCGGGCCAAAATCTCCTCGAGCATAGCCCTCTCCCGGCGACGGAATTCTGCCTCGCCCACGGTCGCGAACATCTCTGAAATGCTCTGACACCAGCGGCTGACGATGGCTTCGTCGAGATCGATATAATGCACTTTTTTGCCCAGGTGATCGGCCACTAAGCGGCCCGTGGAGGATTTGCCAGATCCCATAAAGCCAGTCAAGACCAGCTTAACCGGATATTCTTCCAGCAAGTGTGAGACCAGCTCGGTCTCAAGCCGGGTCAGGCGCGCCTGCACCTCGGCAGTGTCAAAGTCAGCTGCCCGCTCCGGGTGCCAGATTTTCTGGGCTTCGACAGCCTGGAACAAGAGCATGTGCAAACCGGAAACCGCGCGGATTCCGGCAGCGGCTGCCATGAGGATAAAGCGAGTGGCGACGGGGTTGTAAATCGCGTCGAACACACCGGAGAGCTCGTGACGTCCCAGCAGGTCGCGATAGAGGTCGCGCGCCAGCGGCAAGCCCTGGGCGTGCGGCCACATGCCGGCCGGGGTTCCGTTAAGAATAAAATGGAAACCCTCCGCGTTGCTCTGCACTGCTTTGGCCAGCTGATCAGGGCTGTAGGCGTGAAATGAGCCGGCTGGGTAGGCACTCGAGAGTTCGGCCAGCCACGCTCGCGCCTCCGTGGGGTGACCGGTCTGAAAAACAACCTCCCGGGCCCCTGCAAGTGCCACGCAATGCGCCATGGTATGGGATACACCGCCGGTGCCCAGAATCAGGACACGTGAACCGGCGTAGTGAAAACCGGTGGCCATGAAGCCTGCCGCGTCTGTGTTGTAACCCACGCCCTTGTATACGGTGTTCACCGAGCCATAGCGGCGCGCCTCCGGACTTAAATCGCTGAGGTAGGGTACAAGCTGCTTCTTATAGGGAATCGTGCAGTTGAAGCCATCCAGCGTGGCCATTAGCTCAGGGATCTTGCGCTGCAGCTCGCCGGCGTTGAGATCAAAAAGCTGGTAATCGCCGGGAATATCCAGAATCTTCAGCAGCGCCCTGTGAATAACCGGCGACAGACTGTGGCCCAGCGGATGACCGATTAAGCCATACTGTTCAGTTCGGCTCGCAGAGCCGGCGGTGTCAGTTTTCGCAATCATAACCTGCCTCCCTCAATAACTCTCTGGCCCTGGCCGCCTCAGTCGGCGATGAGATAAACAGCCGCACCTGACCGCCCTCAAACTGCCTGGCATCCTGAATCGAAAGGTTGTGAATATTGATCCGGGCCTCACTGAGCAGGCTGGTCAACTGGGCCAGCACACCCGGCTTGTCCTCGATATTGATGAGGATCTGCTCGTCGCTGATCAGCGGGCCTACTCCCTGCTGCGGCACCCAGGCGCGTTTCTCACTGGCGCTTGCGAAGAACTTCTGCAGAGCGGCATGATCCCGGCTGTTCAATGCACAGCGGAAGGCCTCAAGGCCTGCGATCATATCGGCCAAAGCCACGCTAAGTGCCTCGCCTGATTCCAGGCTGATCCCCGCCCACAAGGCCGGATCCGAGGAAGCGATGCGTGTAATGTCGCGAAAGCCGCCAGCAGAGAGCAGGATGGCCAGCTTGTCATCTCTGTCCAGAGCTGCGTTGACCAAACCGGCGGCCACCACGTGTGGCAAGTGAGAAATGCGGGCAACCAGACGATCGTGTGCGAGCGGCTCTATGCGCAAAGAGCGAGCGCCGAGCAAGGTGACCAGTTCTTCCAGCAACTTGAGTTTCGCCTCTTGATCGGGCAGGGGCGTCGCCGGCGGGCAGAGCGCGTAGGCGGCATGGTCGAAGAGGGATTCCGTCGCGCAGTAATAGCCGGTCCTTTCGGATCCGGCCATGGGGTGGCCGCCGATGAACGGAAGCCCTGCAGTGGCAGTCATAATGGGATTCTTGACGCTGCCGACATCCGTCAACAAGGCACGGCTGTGGCTTGCTATGAGTCTAGCCAAAGGCGCGATGCTCTCAACTGGTGTGCAGAGAAAAATCAGGTCGCAGGCCAGGAGCTCTTCCTGGTCCATGATCTTCGCCTGCCAATCCGGGTCTTCGAGCACCCGCGGCATTATCCCGCCCCGGTCGATCGCACCATCCTGCAATGCCTGTGCCAGCACAGCTTCGCGAGTCGCCAGGCCGACGATCTCCAGTCGCGCGGCCAGGGAGCCGGGGGACGCGGAACGTCGCGCGCGGCTCAAGGCTTTGGCCAGCGAGGCGCCGATCAAGCCCAGGGGCAAAATCCCTATGCGAAATGGCTCAATCTTCTTCATCCTGCGGCCCCTCGGTCGTCATGCCGACGGTGCGGCAAATACTGCGCACCTGGTCGCTTAACTGGGCATACTGTTTGAAAGTCAGCTGCTGGGCAGCATCGGACATAGCGGTCGGCGGGTTCGGGTGGACCTCGATAATCAGACCGTCAGCACCGGCTGCGGTAGACGCAAGTGCAAGTGCCGGAACCAGGCGCCAATTGCCGGCTGCGTGACTGGGGTCGACGATCACAGGCAAGTGAGTCTTGTCACGCAAGACCGGAATAGCCCCGATGTCCAGGGTCGAACGATAAGCCGTCTCAAAGGTACGGATACCGCGCTCGCAGAGAATAACCTTGTAGTTGCCCTC
>JAAYZH010000082.1 GCA_012514965.1 Clostridiaceae bacterium
GTATATTACCCATCTTCTCTCCTCTGTTACTGCTTGTGCTGCTGAAGTTTCTTCGCCTCAAGGCTCATATCATAGAGCTTGCGCAAGGCGTCGAGCGGGGTCATATTCTGTACATCCAGGGTGGCAAGCTCGTCCATGATGTGGTCGTTTTGGCGGAGGGCCAAAGAAGAGCTGAACAGATCCATCTGGCCATCCATTACCTTGGGTGAAGGTTTGAGCCTGCGTTTGGCCTGGCCTTGATTCTCCTGCTCCAGCTTGTAGAGGATTTCGTTGGCCCGATCTACTACCTGTACGTCGACACCGGCAAGACGGGCAACTTCGACGCCGTAGCTCTCGTCCGCAGGACCAGGCTCAATGTGGTGGAGAAAACGGATTTCCTTCTCTCCTTCCCGCTTTTGCACTGCGACATGGAAGTTCCGTATGCCTTGCACCAGACCTTCCAGATCCGTTAACTCGTGATAATGGGTGGCAAACAGAGTCCTGGCACCAAGAATCTTGCGATTCGCGATGTGCTCCATCACTGCCCAGGCGATCGAAAGCCCGTCATACGTACTGGTACCGCGGCCGATTTCGTCGAGGATCAGGAGACTGTCAGGCGTCGCGTTCTTCAAAATATAAGACACCTCGTTCATTTCGACCATGAAGGTGGACTGCCCGGAACCGAGATCATCACTAGCCCCGATTCGCGTGAAAATCTGATCACAAACCCCGATTTTGGCTGAATCCGCAGGGACGAATGAACCCATCTGGGTCAAGATCACGATTTGCGCGATTTGGCGCATGTAAGTCGACTTGCCGGACATATTCGGCCCGGTCAAGAGGATAAAACGCTGTTCACCGGCATCGAGTAAGGCATCGTTGGCGACAAAAGCACCGCTGTCGAGCAATTTCTCGACCACCGGATGCCGGCCGGCCTTGATGTCCAAAACGCGTTCCAGGGTAAGCTCGGGCCGCACAAAGCGATTGCGCTTGGCTACCTCTGCCAGACTCAGCCAGCAGTCAAGTTCAGCCAGCAGCCCGGCATTCTCAGCAATTATTTCAGCCTGGTCCAAGGCCGCCTCACGCAGGAGTACGAATACATCGTACTCACGATTAATCAGCTTTTGCTGCGCGCCCAAAATCTTGTCTTCCATTTCTTTGAGCTCAGGCAGAATATAACGCTCTGCGTTCGTCAAGGTCTGGCGGCGATTGTAGTGCTCAGGCACCAGACTGATATTGGACTTCGTTACCTCGACGAAATAACCGAAGACACGGTTGTAACCGATTTTCAAATTACGAATGCCGGTAGCTTCACGTTCGCGCTGTTCCAGTTCAAGGATCCACTTGCTGCCTTTGTCGTTGGTTTCCCGATATTCATCGACGAGAGCATCGAAACCATCGCGGATCATGCCGCCGTCGCGGATCGTGATGGGCAGTTCGTCGGCCAAAGCGCGCCTTAAGGTATCGACCAGATCCGTCAGCGGGTCGAGCTGCACACCGGTCTTATGCAGAGCTGCGGTTTTGCAGGTCTGCACTCGTTCTTTCAAAGCCGGGATTTTGGCCAGCGAACGGGTCATGGCAGCCAGGTCCCTGGCATTCACCTGTCCCATGGTGAGTTTACCGGCCAGACGCTGGAGATCGTTCATGCCGTCAAGCATTTCACGAAGTTCCTGGCGGAGGATGAAGGCGTTCTTCAGCTCCTCCACCGCATCCAGCCGACGCTCGATTTCGGGTGCCAACAGGAGCGGCTGTTCGAGCCAGCGGCGCAGCATACGGCTGCCCATCGAAGTTTTGCAGTGATCGATCACCCAGAGCAGGCTGCCCCGTTTCTTGCGGTCACGTAAAGTTTCCGTGATTTCTAGATTGCGTCTGGCGTTGTAGCCGATGTTCATAAACTGTTGAATTTCGTAGAGGGAGATTTTCTGCAAATGACCTGGAACCTGTTTTTGTGTGTCCTCCACATAATAGAGAATTCCGGATGCTGCTTGCCGCAGGAGGTCCTGGTTCAGCGGACTTGCGGGGAAGTACGCGTCATACTTGTGATGGTCAAAGCCTTCTTCAGGCAGACGGGTGAGGAAAAACTGTTCCAGCTTAAGCGCTTCGGCCACGGGCGAGTCCAGGAAGGCCGGATTCCCGAGCAGTTCAGCCGGGTGCAGACGATGGATCTCGTCGTACAAATGCACATCTGTCAATCCGGTCACAAGCTGTGTAGCCTGGAAGTCACCGGTCGTCAGATCAGCTGCGGCCAGTCCATAACAGGAGCCGAGCTTAAAAACAGACACCAGGAAATTATTCTTCTTCTCATCCACGTTTTGGAGGTCGGTAACAGTGCCCGGAGTAATGACACGAATCACTTCTCTGCGCACGAGGCCTTTGGCCTGGGCAGGATCCTCCATCTGCTCACAGACCGCAACCTTATAGCCCTGCTCCAGAAGCCTGGCAATATAGTTATCAGCCGCGTGATGTGGTACACCTGCCATCGGCGCGCGTTCATCCAGCCCGCAATCTCGTGACGTCAGGGTCAGTTCCAGAGCCTTGCTTGCAGTGACGGCGTCATCGAAAAACATCTCGTAGAAATCACCCATGCGAAAGAAGAGCAGGCAGTCCGGCCGTTTCTCTTTCTCGGTGACATACTGCTGCATCATGGGGCTCAAGCTGTCTTTATCCACATCGGCTAAACGCATTGACATCAGCCTACTCTTCCCTGTGGCGCCAGACCGACTAATTCTCCCTGCAGAGAGAAAGTTTTCGCATCGGTAATCTTGACTTGGGCAAAACGGCCTTCCAGTGCTTGCCCACGACGAACCCAGTCCGTCTCGGCTAAACCCAGCTCTGCGAAGACTTCTTCATCAAGGGTGAAGTTGATCAAGTGGTACGCGCTGTCACGACCGGTCAGGCTTGACTCGCTGTGATCAGAGAGTCCCTCAATCAGCACCTCCACAGTTTCCCCGACCAGGCGTTCGTGCGCGCGCAAACTGTTCTCGTTCTGGACTTCGACCAGGCGGTTGAAGCGCTCGGTCATCACATCCGCAGGTACTTCCTCTAGCTTTGCGGCCGGCGTACCGGGTCGCGGTGAGTACTGAAAGGTAAAAGCCTGGTCAAAACCAGCTTCACGTACCACACGCAGCGTGTCCTGGAAATCCTCTTCTGTTTCACCGGGGAAACCTACGATTATGTCCGTTGTAATCGAAATATCCGGTATTCGTTTACGAGCCTCGGCGAGCAGATTCAGAAAATGTTCAGCAGTGTATTTGCGATTCATTGCCTTGAGGATCTCATTGCTGCCGGATTGCAAGGCAAAGTGAATATGTCGTTCAATATTCGGGTGAGCGGCAATTGTGTCCAGAAGATCCAGAGAGATATCTTTGGGGTGTGAACTCATAAAGCGAATGCGTTTCAACCCGCTCTGCTCCGCCGCCTTCGTGAGAAGCTCGACAAAGTTGCCTTGCTCGTTACTTGCCGGCAAATCTTTGCCGTAGGAGTTGACGTTTTGGCCAAGCAGCATCACTTCACTGAAGCCCTCATCGGCCAAAGCCTTGAGCTCTGCCAGGACCTCGGCTTGATGACGCGAGCGTTCGCGGCCGCGGGCATAGGGCACTACACAGTAAGAACAGAAATTATTACAGCCATACATGATGGTGCTGAGCGCGCGGAATTTGCGCTCCCGGCGAACCGGAACACCTTCGGCTACGGTGTCTTCCATACCGACATCGTAAACCCTGCGACTGCCTTCCAGACGTCTGTTCAGGAGTTCAGGGAAGCGATAAATATCTTGCGGGCCAAAGACCATGTCCACGAACGGATAGGATCGGCGAATCTTGTCGACGTGGACCTCTTGCTTCATCATGCAACCGCAGACTGCAACCAGCAGGTTGGGCTTATCTTTGCGTAGGTTTTTGATGATGCCCAGGTGGCCAAAAAACCGCCCCGCCGCATTTTCGCGGATAGAACAGGTATTGATCACGACCAGATCCGCTTCAGCCAGTTCTTCTGCCTCGAGCAGATTCATCGCCTCCATCTGTCCGGCCATTTTCTCGGAGTCATTGTCATTCAGCTGACAGCCGAAGGTGATAATGTGATACTTCTTGCCGTCACCTAAGAGCTCGCGGTTTTTCACAAGAAAGCCAGCCTGACGCAGGCTTTCCTCGGTACTTATATATTGTGTGGACACTTGGATAAATTACTCCTTTTTCTCTATCTTCTCGACTTTGTCGGTTTTATCGTTATTCTCCGCAGGCGGCAGTGTATCTGACAGTAGATAACCTCCACCTCGGGTGGGGGGATAGCCGTCCCTGACCATTGTTTTCATTGCCAAAGCTGTGGGTGTAGTCTCAGGCCACTGCAGCAGGGGACGTCGGCTGATATCTTCGCCATAGGTCTGCAGGAATGATTCTTCACTGTTAA
>JAAYZH010000083.1 GCA_012514965.1 Clostridiaceae bacterium
GAATTTGTGGAGGGGAATCGTGAACGTTACTGAACAAGCACGCTTGGGTAAAGAAGCCTGGCAGCACGCAATACTGGATGGCGCGACCCGCAAGGCGGTCTTGGAGACCGCTGCAGAACTGATCACAGAGCGCGAGGCAGAGATTGACAGGGCGAACCGGGAGGACATCACCCGCTCTGCTGCTGAGGGTATGTCTTTGGCCATGCAGGATCGTCTGCGGCTCAGCTCCTCTCGCATCGCGGACATGGCGGAAGGCTTACGTGAAGTGGCTGCTTTGCCTGATCCGCTTGGGCAGATCCAGAAGGCCTGGACTTTGCCAAATGGCCTGGAGATTAAACGGGTATCGGTCCCCTTGGGCCTGGTCGGCATCATCTACGAGTCCCGGCCGAACGTCACGATCGAAGCAGGTTCGCTGATTTTCAAGGCGGGCAACGCGGTCATCCTCAGGGGTGGCTCGGCGGCCCGGCGGAGTAATGAGATTCTGGTGGAGATCATGCAGGAAGCGTTGCGCCGTTATGGTCTGGACGCGGCCTTGATTCAGTTGCTCGACGACCCTACGCGCGAGGGCAGTCTTGCCTTGATGCGTTGTCACGAGTATGTGGATGTTCTGATTCCGCGCGGCGGCAAGCAGCTGATCGCGCAGGTGGTTGAGGACGCTTCGGTACCGGTGATCCGCACCGGCGAAGGGAACTGTCATCTGTATGTGGATGAGACTGCGGATCCGCAAATGGCTCTGGCTATCCTGCTCAATGGCAAGATGCAGAGGCCTTCGGTCTGTAATGCGCTTGAGACGTTTCTGGTTCACAAGAAGGAGGCCGGCAGCTTCTTGCCGATGGTTGCGGAGGCGATGGGGGGCAAGTGCGAGCTGCGGATTTGCGCAGAGGCCTCTGCGATTCTGGGCAGTGCCTATCCAAGGGCAACAGAAGAGGATTACGCGACTGAGTATAATGACTACATTCTGACAATCAAGGTCGTGGCTGGTGTGGATGAGGCCATCGAACACATCAACCGCTATGGCACGGGTCACTCGGAAGCGATTGTCACAGAGGACTTAGGGCGGGCGGAGCGCTTCCTGAATGCAGTCGATGCCGCGGCCGTGTATCTCAATGCTTCTACGCGTTTTACCGATGGCGCGCAATTTGGCTTTGGTGGGGAACTGGGAATCTCTACCCAGAAGCTGCATGCACGCGGACCCATGGGGCTTGAGGCACTTGTTTCGTATAAGTACAAGATTTATGGGGATGGCCAAATCAGAGCCTAGCACCTTAAGAAAACAAGATTCGCAGACGCGGCAGCCAGGCTTACAGCTCAGGCTCGTCGCGTTTTGTGCTGTCGTCGCGACCGTCTTCCAGCAGTGAAATCGCGACCCTGCGAGTGGCATAGGAGAGGAGGGCGAAGCGCAGGGCGGTGGCTCCGCGACTGTCTTCACGGGTGTTCTCGAGAACTTCGGCAGTCAGGAGGAAGGTTCGGTCAAGCTCTTCACGAAAGAGGTCGTAGCCGGCTTGACTCGCCTCGAACAGGTCGAGCTGTTCGAAGAGTTCCTGGCTGTCCTGCATCGGCAGAACTTCCTTAAGGAGAACAAGCATGGACAGCTCAGCAATGTGGTCACGTGTATAACGCTTGCCATTGGGGCGGGGGAGAATACCCTGCTTGATGTAATTATTGACCATGGACTTCGTGAGATCCTGATCGGCACTGGCAAAAGGTCGTTTGCGATTGACATAGTTCAGGAGCTGATCCATATAGAGGTCGAGATCCGGCAGTCGGTCCCAGCTCTCCGGGCGCTTGTCCAGCAACGTGGTTCTAAGGTCCGGGGCACTCGGTATGTTCTCTGGAGCGGGTTCAGGGTTCTTGTCTCTAGCCATCGTGATTCTCCTTGTTTTGCGATCAAACCAATTTTAGCAGATCCATTGTGAATGTTAAATCAATTATGATTACAAGCGGTTGACATAACTGTAACCATTTAATATAGTAATGGAAACTACATGTAAAGATGCGGCAAGAACGCCGATGATTTTCTATACACAGGAGGGCAGTACATGCTGGATAACAGGGAAGACAAAATACAGATCCAAGGAGAGTGGCTGATCCTAGGTGACTCGGTCAGCAAGGGCATTGTTTTGAATGAAGAGAATGGCCGCTACGAGAAGACCCCTGAGAGCTTTATATCGCTCTTGGCCGCGAGGGTCGGAAGTACCGTGCGTGATCTGTCGATGTTTGGCGCGACTGTACAGAAGGGTCTGGCCCTGCTCCAGAGACACAAGGACAAGTTGCCGAAGAATGGTCTGGTGCTTATGGAATTCGGGGGGAATGACTGTGATTTCCTTTGGCCGCAAGTCAGCGAGGATCCGGAAGCAGAGCACCTGCCCAATGTCCCCATGGAGAACTTTCTCAAGCTCTATCGCGAGCTGATCTACAAGGTGAAAGAACTCGGCTTGACCCCGGTGCTGCTGAGCTTGCCGCCGCTGGACGCCGAACGCTACTTCACTACGTTCAGCCAGAAACTGAATAAGGACAATGTCATGAATTTCCTTGGCGGCACGACAGCGACGATATATCGCTGGCAGGAGGCCTACAGTGCTGCCTTACCGAGTCTAGCTCTGGAGACCGGCTCGTACTTCCTCGACATTCGCCAGCCGTTCTTGTTGCAACGCCACCCGGAAGACTTCATCTGCCGAGATGGCATTCATCCGAACGAACAAGGCCATCGCTTGATCGCGAAGGCCGTAATCGAACGATTGAGCAACCTGCTGGCACCGGAACCGGAACCGGAACCGGCTTAGGACGTGCGAATCACGAAGTCCGCGCGCTCGCGGATGCCAAAACTCTTGAAATAATATTCTTCCATAGGAATCCACATGCTGCGGAAAGCCTCGGTCATTTCCTCGCCATTGCGTTGACGTACGCGCTCAAGCTGTGCTTGCGGGTCGATATCCATAAACAAGGCCCAATCATAGTATTGGCCAAAGTACGGCTGTAAGCTGTAGGAGCCCTCGACAATGGTCAGCGGGCGGGGCGAAAGCTCATGCTGTCCGTGAAAATCCATGACCGAGCAATCGAACACCCGATAGGTAAAAGGGCTGTTCGAAGCCAGATTATCCAGTACTTCTTCTTTGAAACGCTCGTAGTCGACATTTCCGCCGGGTTCTGCCAGGCGGGTTTCGGTGCGTTTGTCAGCGGGCAGAAAGAAATCATCCAGTGAGATCACCGAGGAAGGCCAGAGCGAAGACAGCAGGGCGGCAGCAGTACTCTTGCCCGCAGCAGCACGTCCGTCAATAGCCAAAATACCCGGACGACGACGCAGCTCTTGCTCCAGCGGAACCAGGACAGGGAAGAGCGGCACAAAGCGGCTGTCAATCACGCGATAGGCGGGATGATAGGTGACCTTGTAAGATGCGGAATGGCTCAGCATGGGGTAACCTTCGCGTCGATAGCGATCCAGCCGTGTTCGAGACTCCGCCGGGTCGAAGGGCAGGATTTTGCCCTCGCATAGATGCAATAATACCTCGAGTTTCGCTTCGAAATCCGGGATGGAAGCCTTGGGCCTGGCTGCGGAGGCCACGAAAATTCGGTTCAACAGCGGCAGGCTCACACCTGTGGACTCGACGGCGCCCAGCATGACGCGGGCATAGCCGCCGCCAATATCCTCAATTACGTGCGCGACCGGGGCAGCGTGACGGGTCTCGACCTCAAGCCGCGCCAGGCTCTCATTGCTGTTTGTGACCAGGTGTCCCGGGCCGAAGCACTGCTGATAGAGGAGCTTGACGGCATCACGAAATTCCATCTCGGGGTAGAGGCGGAGCTGGGCCAGCATGATATCGGCGATTTCTGCGGCAAGTTTGTCTTGGGGCTGATACGTCCAATCTTCGATCATGGCTAAGGCCTCCTTAAGGTTTCCGCTTCCACAACAAATGAGCCATCGGTGGGTCTCGTTTAATTGTATTATACACGCACAAGAACACGAACCGACAGGCGGAGGGTACAAGAGCATGCAAACAGAAGAGAAAAAGGCAAGGGCAGCGTTCTCGCCGAAGATCGAATCGCGGACCATCAGCATCGTGGGTATTGTGTTGCAAATCCTATTTTTTCTCGCCCTTTGGCAGCTGCCCGCAATTTTGAATCATCCACAGTTCCCGCTCTTCCAGCGCTACGATCTTAGTGGGCTGCGGGCTTTTTGGCCCATGGTAATGCCCTTTATCATCGCTCACAACGGACTTGCCATAGCAGGCAGCGTGGGTCGCTTGCTGCATCCGCGTAAGGATGGCTTCGCGGTTGCCCTGAATCTCACGATCCAGGCTCTGCAGCTGATACTCTTGGGTGTCTTGCTCTTGGGCAAAACCCTGAACCACGCCGGCATTACGATGAATGGCATGCGTGTCCTGATCCCGGATCGCATCAAGCTGCTGGTATTTCTGATTTTCTTGGCCTTTTTCGTCATGGAGGTGTTCACGGAAATGCGCTATCTGTATAAGTATGCCCGCTATACTGCAGGCGAAAAGAGCACCTAATTCGCAGCGTACTTCGCAGTGGGTCAACATTTTGCCAAAAATAATATATACTATTCAGGAAATGCGAAAACAGAACTGCCGGACAGGAGGTGTGACGGACCAGGCAGTACAAGAGAGCGCCAGAACCGGGCCTGTGGCTCGGTTGACGAGGAGAGGGAGGTTATCGAAACTTCGGCGGAAACCCTCCGGTGTGCCACCATCGCAAGAGCATCGAACAAAGCCTGTCGGC
>JAAYZH010000012.1 GCA_012514965.1 Clostridiaceae bacterium
TCCTGCGCCAGTTGCAGAAGATAGGGGTCTTCGCCGTTGATGACCAGAGGTCCGCCTGATTTCTGCGAAATCAGAATCTCGGCTTTGGCCTTCAGAATGGTGGCTCGGCTGCCCAAATTCTCAATGTGCGAAGTACCAATATTCGTGATGATCGTAATATCCGGATGAGCAGCCAGAGAAGCGTCGCGGATCTCACCGAGGTGATCCATGCCGCACTCAATCACCGCAACTTCTGCGGCGAGGGGCGTGTCCAGAAGTGTGTAGGGAACGCCAAACATATTGTTGAGGTTTGCCTTGGTCTGGTGTACCACGACCTGGTCACGCAAAGCCTGGGCGATCGTGTCACGTGTGGAAGTCTTGCCCACCGAACCGGTTACGGCAACCACGGTCAAGTCAAGGCTGTCCCGGTAGAACCGTGCGATGGCTCGCAGAGCAGATTCCGTATCTTCGACCAGCAGCACAGGGAGCTTGGTTTGCCACTGTTTGGCCAAAATCTCGTTGTGCACGAGAAGCGCCGCAGCACCATTCTCAACAGCCTGGGCCAAATAATCATGCCCATCCAGTCGTTCGCCGACCAGGGCGACAAAAAGGCTGTCTTGCAGATCGAGACGGCTGTCAGTGCAGAGCTCCTGTATGCGCGTCTGACCGCCGCCTGTGGTGCCTAACAGCAAGCCGTCACAAGCTGCCGCCAGCTCGTTTAACGTAAATGCTCGTTCCATTGCGCAACTTCCTCCGTCATCTGTGGACTCCGCCGGTACCGTTATCGTATCCTCGCGTCAGCGAATCATCTACCTTCGGTCCGGGGCTATCTGTACCATCGTAGTTTAGAATCAGCTGCGTGTACATTCTGACCTGCTCGCCGGGGTCCTTGCCCCCGGCCAATTCAGACTTCAAAACAGACTGCGATGTACATACACCAGCGCGATTCGAGCCGTTAAAAGCTATGTTCAGGCCCAATCTACGTGCTTCACGCTGCGCTTCCAGAACCGTTAGTCCGGTGAAATCAGGCAGAAGAACATATTCATTCGGGAGTGCATCATTTTCACCCGACAGCCAAATCCGAGCGCTATAGCTTGTGTTCAGCCCGGCCGGGGGATATTGGCTCTTGACCAGGTCTCCTTCAGCCAGACCCTCCGCGAGTACGGGTAGAAAACCTGCGCCGTAGATCTTCTGCTGGGCAATTTCGCGGTTCAAACCCACATACTTGTCAGGGTAAAAATTCCTGAAGATGAAATTGTTGTCATAAGCCTTATACGTCAGCGGCAAGTTGTCGCGTTCGATCAAATACGTCCCGATCTCGCGCGCGGTGACCTGTGCACCTTTGGCATATAGCTGGTCGAGATCATGCATGGTCGAGAAGATCAAGTATTTCGGATCCTCTGCCGGCAAGAGAATCACTGCGGTGTGCGAGAAGGAGTTGTCACTCGTAGAACCACCCAAGGCGCGCGACGAAGTACCGGTCTTGTATCCGCCCTCAATACCAGGAATGTAGGCTTTCTTAGCAGTACCGTAGCGGCCGACACCGATCATGATCTCGCGGACTTCGCGAGTCGACTCCTCCGAGAACACACGACGTATGGTTTCCGGGGCAAATTCCTTCACGACATTGCCGGCAGAGTCAAGCAAAGCCTCGACTACCCTTGGCTTCATCAGCGTGCCGCCGTTCGCCAGCATGGCATAATCGTTGGCGATCTGCATCGCTGTAATTGTCACCTGCTCACCAAAGGCCGTAACCGCCATGTCAATTTCCTGTGGATTTTTGTGGATCAAGCCCACGGTTTCATTGGGTAAATCCACTCCTGTTTTGTCGCGCAGTCCCAAAGCTTTGACGTAGTCATAGAAGGTAGGAACACCCATCTGCAAGGCAATGCGCACAAAAGGCGGGTTGCGCGAGTCCCAGATCGCTTCTGCAGGGCTCAGTAGTCCACGGCTGCGGTTGTCGTAAGAAGAAATCGGATAAGGCCAGCCGGTGACATAGACATAACTGTCGTCTACGGCGGTGTTCACATCCAGGACGTTTTCGTCCAGGCCTGCCGCCAGGACAAATGGCTTCATGACAGAGCCAATCTCGTAGGGGTAGCGAGTCGCGCGATTCGACCAGATCTGTCCGGTCATATACTCCATGTGTTCTTTATTTGTATTGGGATTCCACTCAGCCGAATCATAGCCCGGGGGCGCGGCTGCAGGGTTATTCAAGTCGAAGTTATTCTCCCCGCTCATCGCGAGAATCGAGCCGGTGCGGGGATCCATGACGATCGTCTGTCCGCCGTTCAGCGCGCCGGTAGCCGAAGTCATCTGTTCAGTCAAATCCTGCACCATACGCTGCAAATCAGACTGGATCGTGAGTTTCAGATCGTAGCCCGGTGTCGCCGGCACATCCGCCTGGCTGGTGTTGGGCAGGGGCTGCGACCAGTAATTGTCGACCTGACGGTACACATAGCCTGCTTTGCCTGACAATTCCTCATTGTAGTAGGACTCGACGCCTGTAACGCCTGACAAATTATCTTCGCGTTTATTCGCAAAACCGATAATCTGACTGGCCAAATCTCCTTGCGGATAATAGCGGGCCTGGTTGCTGTCCGATCGAACACCGCTGATCTTCCCTTCACTGAGGAAGGTCTTCAGTTTCTCGTTCACTTCACCGGAAATGACACGTTTCACGACAATATAGGCACGCTCTTCGTTCTCGATCAGGCTTTGACGGAAACTATAAAGATCGACATCCAGAATGCGGCAGAACTCTTCTTCCGCCTCCGCCTGCGTCAGGTCTGATGTTCTGCGAGGCCCGAACACCTTGGGCGTAATGCCGATGGTATAGGTATAGGTAGAGATCGCCAGCTGTTTGCCGTCGGAGTCAAGAATATTGCCGCGTGTTGAGAACACCGGGTACTGTGAGGTATGCGTATTCGCTGCCATCTCGGTATACATCTTGTGATCGGTAACCGTTATTCCATAAAGCATCTGGACAATGCGCGCAGAAAAAGCCACGATAAAAAGCACCACCAGAAACATGCCATAGCGCATATTCCGGCGGGATCGCTCCGTCTGCTTCCTTATGTTACGGACGTACTCGGCTCGTCGCTTCTGGCGTCGCAAATTCACATTGGGGGTTTGTTCCGACTCCCTGATATCCATTAAACATTACTCTCCAATCAGCAATCAGCGAATCGTCTTAAAAAAGCCTTCCACATTGGCAAAGATCGCTGTCATGTCCAGTTCCCCCGGATCCACGCCTTCAGCGTTTGCCGAGCGCAGATTGATAACGATCTGGTCTCTTTGAGATTGTTTGATCTCAATGACCTGGGACTCCAGTGGAGTCTGCAGACCCAGTCTCTCGGCTTCTGTTCTTATCTTCCCAAGATCCATGCTCTTGCTGATTTCTTCACGGCGCTGGGCATTCTCTTTCGTCAGGAGATTAATCTGCCTCTGCAATGCAGCATTAGCAAAATTCACTTCAATAATTCTCGACTGATTGTACAGGAGAATAAGCAATGCGGCAAAAACAATTACAATTACGCCGACGGACATCGAAAGGACACGCCTTGACTGCTGCCAGGGGCTTCTCCTCCGCTTGTCTGCGGTTTTCTTCCCAAGCGTGGCACCCTGCTGCGCACGCGTAACCTGACGAAGCTCCGGGCTCTTGCGTGGTTCACCCTTGTGATCGGTATTCACATGAAAGATTGTATGTGCCATCTTGTCTCCTATTCCGTTATTGTACCTTGTCGGCCCGAATAAATACACGTAATCTTGCTGAATGCGACCGTGGAAACTCGTCCAATTCCGCCTGGCTGGGCAAAATTCCGTTGCGAGGGTACGCCCGCCCCAGCGAGATTTTGCCACAGACGCACGGTAAACCAGTCGGGCACTCGCAGGGACTTTCCCAGCGTCGAAAGGCTTGTTTCACCAATCGATCTTCCAGCGAATGAAAACTTATAATCGCAAGTCTGCCGCCGGGCTTGAGGAAA
>JAAYZH010000084.1 GCA_012514965.1 Clostridiaceae bacterium
TAATCTCCATGTCTTGTACGTGATGAGCCATGGCCAAAGCATTGCCCACCCCCTTGAAGTCCTGGTGACGGCTGACCCCGCGCAGGGGGTAACTGCGTCCATTTAAGAAGAAACCCTTGTGAGGATCGACGAGAAAGCTGCGGCAGCCAAAGCGTGCGGATATCTGATCTCCATCGGGCAGACTAGCCTCGGCAGTGTAGAGATACGGATCATCCAGACCGTCCCAAAGGTGCACGTTTTCGATGCTGAATTCTGCCTTTGCATAGCCATCGACAGAAGGAACCGTTTTCGTTTGGCCATCGATCTTCATGGTGACAGCGTCTGCTTTGACCTGCCAGGTTTCGACCGTAACGATCGCCCTTTGTGTCTCCAGATTGACTGCAGGTGTTACTTTGATGCCCGGTGTACCGCAATAGTCCAGCTCAAAGTGACTTTCGGGAACAAGAATGAGATTCACGCTGCGGTAGAGTCCGCCGTAGAAGGTAAAGTCTGCGCGCTGCGGGTAGACGGTGTTGCTATCGCTGTTCTCCACTGCCACGACAAGGCGGTTTTCATCTCTGAGCTGATCTGTGATATTTACACGAAATGTCGAATATCCACCTTCATGTCGCAGGAGTTTCACGCCGTTGACGTAGACTTCGGCCGTCATTGCCGCGCCCATGAATTCCAGGTAAACTTGCTGACCTTGTTTTAGCTCCGGGACAAGCAGCTTTTTGCAGTACCAGCAGGTGCCGCGATGGTAGTCGTTGCCGCCGTCCTGGCCGTCCTCAGCATTCCAGGTGTGGGGGAGATCGACTGGTTCCCCTTGACTGGCCCAGGCAGAAGCAGTGCTGTCAGCGTGTTTGACGAAGCGCCAGGCTTCGTTGATACAAGTAGTGGTTCTCATTAAGGTTCTCCTTTTGCTTATTCGTCTTTCTGTAATGGCGCTTGCTTAGCGCTTGGCAGTGAAGTGTAAATACACATAATGTTTCTATAATAATTGAATGATTGCGTTACGATAGATTTGATAAGGGGGACTTGGGTGATGGATAAAGAACAAAACCTGCAGCTGCTGCAAGAACTGATCTCCTGTGGAAGTAATATCTACACGTGGTGTTATGACGTATCCGGACTGTTGCTCTCTTCCAACTGCCCTGACGAGGCAATTTTTGACGCTGCTTTTGAGCTGTTTGGTTCTAAAGATAAGGCTTTGAAACTCGGTGAGCAGGACAGCCCGCCCGTGATCATGGGTACTTCCTTTGGCTTGATTTGGGGAGTGGACTTCGAGAAGCATGATGGACGGCCTTATCGTTTTCATGTGATCGGGCCCGCATTCTTCCTCGATGTGGCCGCGAAGGATATCGACCAGAGCCTGCGTTCTTACGCGTACAAGGATGTCAGCCTGGAATGGAAATACCAGTTCCTCAAGGCGACGAAGAATCTTCCGGTGGCACAGAACATTGTTTTTTTGCGTTATCTCTTGATGCTTCATTATTGCCTCACGGGTGAAAAGCTTGACGCAAGTACAGTGAATTTCCAAAACTTTCAAACGAGTCCTGCAGTAGCCGGCGGCCAGCGTGATCGTAATAAAGTCTATCTCGCCGAACGGGCCATGCTCCGTATGGTGGTCAACGGTGACCTTAACTACAAAAGCGCATTGAGCGCTTCGTTCCTGATCAGCACCGGAGTACCTGTACAAGGCGGCGACCCACTGCGCAGAGCCAAAACCTCAGTTATAGTCTTTACTACAATCGTATCCAGAGCCGCTATCGAGGGAGGTCTCTCA
>JAAYZH010000085.1 GCA_012514965.1 Clostridiaceae bacterium
ACAAAAATCGCTGTAATCCGACCTCGCCCTCGGATTAGAAAGGATTTTGTCACCGGTGCGGGCTTGTGATGTCAAAAATCGCTGTAATCCGACCTCGGCCTCGGATTTGGAAGCTTTTTGTCACCAGACCGAGCTTAGAATGACAAAAATCGCTGTAATCCGACCTCGCCCTCGGATTAGAAAGGATTTTGTCACCAGACCGAGCTTAGAATGACAAAAATCGCTGTAATCCGACCTCGCCCTCGGATTTGAAAGGTTTTTGCCATTCGGAGATCCAATCTTCCTAATCTTCGTCCCCGTGACGGCTAGTTCCAATCAGATACCTTCTGCTTCTCACTTGCCCATGAAGGGGGCCGCCGATCACGATTCCAGTACCCCAAACACCGGCCCATCGATTTCCAGAATATCTTCAATCGGTATTTCTGCGCCATCCTGCAAGACCATAACACGTTTGTAGGGATCGATTTTTTTAACGCAGCCGGAAACGACCAGGTAGGTGCCGCCGGACTTGGCTTTGTCTGCAACAAAGTATGTAACATAGACTTCCAACTGTTCGTCACACCCGTCTACCAGAAGCCGTGGCTGCTTATTCCCGTCTGTACGCAGGCCCGGCTGCTCGTCACCTCCCCTTTCCTGCAGGGGCGGCAGCTCTTCAAGTCGATCTTGCAGCAGGCAAAGCTTCTCATTCAAGTGGACCTTACTCACTTCATCCAGCTCGATTCGCCGATCCGTTACGCGAGCCGTTTCGGCAATCGCGGAGTCGTAGCCGGTAAGGGCAGCGAACGGAGCAAACTGCGCAGCACGATCGTGCGCGGACATGCGCGGGCGCGAAACAGATGTGTGGCGCGGTAAATGTATAATATCTGCATACGGATGCGTCATGCCTTGTGCCCTCCGATCTGCCGGTTGCGATCCACGGTCGTTGCCCCCTCTTCGAGGTTCATGCCCTTCAAGATCGCGTTCTTGCCGTACTTGGCCTTGATCTTGATCATGGCCTCCTGCATTTTCTTTTCGCGCGCGAGCACCGCGTCTTCCTCAGCCTTCTTCTTTTGAGCCGCGGCATAATCGGTAAACAGGTCCAGCTGCTCATAGCTTGCATCTTGGCGCACCGTGCTTTCGGCGGCCAAATGATTCGCGGTGACGTTCACTCTTCTCACCAGGAGATTTTTGTCCGCAACACGCTCGAATAAGGTCATAACCGCCTCCATAATGAGCATGGTGGAGGATGTTTCCCGGTGCAGATTTATGCTGCCGTGGGCGTGCTTGGGGATCTTGCGGCCATAATAGTCTGTGGTGACTTCGCCATGATAAGATCTGCTCAAAGCCGGATTCGCGAGGTTCTCGACGTCATAGCCAATGGTCAGGACCATCTGGTCGGTTACGAGACCTTTGGCCACCAGATCGAGAGCCAGAAGGTCCGTCATTTCCCTGACGATGAGTTTGGCCTTGGCAAAGGGATAGGGGTATTGCAGCACTTGGCCGGAACTCAGGCTGTTTGTGCTGGGCTTGTAGGCCTTGATGTCGGCAATTGTGCAGGGTTCCCAGCCCCAGGCATGGTCGATCAGCAGCTCTGCGTTGATGCCAAAGAGTTTATAGAGCAAGTCTTCGTTGCAGTAGGCTTCGGGCCCCCCGAGCGAGCATCTTGCGACATCCCCCATCGTGTACATGCCGTGGGCCTCAAGCTTCTTGGCGTAGCCGCGGCCGACGCGCCAGAAATCGGTCAGGGGACGATGTGTCCAAAGCAGTTCCCGATAGCTGGCTTCGTCGAGTTGCGCGATTCGCACACCATTCCGGTCAGGCTGGATGTGTTTGGCCCGAATGTCCATGGCGATTTTGGCCAAATAGAGGTTCGTGCCGATGCCGGCCGTAGCCGTAATACCGGTGGTCTTGAGAACATCCTGAATCATCGTCATGGTCAGCTCGCGCGGCGTGAGCTGGTAGGTGTTCAGGTACGAGGTGACATCTATAAACACTTCATCGATGGAGTAGACGTGAATGTCTTCAGGGGCAACATACTTCAAATAAATATTGTAAATTCGGGTGCTGTACTCCATGTAGAGAGCCATTTGCGGTCGCGCTGCGATATAAGAGATTGCCAGCTCGGGTGAGGACTCGAGCACTGTGCTGTCATAGGATTCGCCCGTAAACACGCGCCTCGGGGCGTTGCGCTTGCGCA
>JAAYZH010000086.1 GCA_012514965.1 Clostridiaceae bacterium
CATCTTCCGGTGTCACGGGCCTGCCGTTCACCCAGAGCATGCCGAGTTCAGCCAGCTCGCTCATAAACTGTGTGCAAAGGTCCTTGTCACTTCCGACGCTGAACCAGATGATACTGTGCCTGTCGATCAATTCTTGAAGTGTACGCATTTTTTTGCCTCCTTTAAGGCTACAAATTCCTACAAAGAAGGGCAAAAAAACATCCCATCGTTACCGATGAGACCACATGCGAGTATGAACCCATCAGTCAAGCAGGAGCACCTTACCATAGGCAGGTTGCTGTGCGGTCAACGAGCTTGTCTCTCGCGCACTCTTTATAGGTAAATTTAGTGTAGCATGTGCACACGGTTTTGACTAGGTCCCCACTGTCCAATCTTGCGTACACACATGTTTGCAAGGGCACAAGGCTATCAGAAATTTAACCATTTTTTCGCTGTTCAGACACCGTCCAGCTTGTTACAGTGGAAAGGACAAGAGCAGTGAGGTCGGTCTTTATGGAGGAACGTGTATGAACGTCTTGTATATCCACACGCACGACAGCGGCAGATACCTTGAACCCTACGACCCCGGAATTCGCACGCCCGCACTTCTGCGCTTGGCGAAAGAAGGCACCCTGTTTCGTAACATGTATTGTTGCGGGCCGACTTGTTCACCGAGCCGGGCTGCTTTGCTGACGAGTCAATTTCCGCACCAGAATGGCATGCTGGGCCTGGCGCACAGGGGCTTTGCTTTGGCCGACTATGATAAACACCTTGCAAACTACCTCAAGCGTCACCAGTACGAGACCGTACTCTGTGGGATGCAGCATGTTGCGGCGAATCCACACACAATCGGCTATGACAGAGTCTATATTGACAGTCGCAAAGAGGCAGAGGATTTGACTGCCTGGGACACAAGCAATGGGGACTCCGCGATCGCCTACCTAAGAGAGAAACACACCAAGCCATTCTTCTTATCCTATGGCCTGGTCCACACACATAGGCCTTTTCATGAAATTGACGATTCAGTGGATCCGAATTATCTCAAAGTGCCGCCGTCCTTGCCCGACAACGCCGAAACGCGCCGGGACTATGCGGGCTATCTGACCAGTGCGATACGAGCAGATGCCTGCATCGAAAGAGTCTTGAAGACGTTGCGGGAAGAGGGTTTAGAAGAGGATACGCTGATTCTCTACACCACTGACCACGGCATCGCTTTTCCGCACATGAAGTGCACGCTCTATGACAGCGGGATCGGGGTGGCATGCATCATAAAATATCCGGGGAATCCCAGCCGAGGTCAGGCCAAAGACGCACTTACCAGTCACATCGATGTCTTTCCGACGCTCTGTGATCTTCTGGGCTTGCCGCAACCGGACTGGCTGGAGGGGCAGAGCTTGCTGCCGCTCCTGGAGAATTCTGCGGCTGAAGTCAACGAAGCAATCTATGCCGAAACCACGTACCACGCGGCGTATGAGCCGCAACGTTGTATTCGTACGCAGCGCTATAAATACATTCGCCGCTACGATGACTATGATGACTATGTTCCTGCCAACATTGATAATGGCTATAGCAAAGATTTTTTACTGGATCACGGTCTGCTGGGCCAAAAACGCGCCACGGAAGAGCTTTTTGATCTTGTTTTCGATCCCAACGAGCGCAACAATGTGGCAGATGACGCAAGCTATAGCAGCATAAAGTTGCAACTTGTCGAACCTTTGGCCCAAAGACTCGAGGAAACCGATGACTTTCTGGGGAGAAGACCTGTGCCTCGACCGGCTAACTTCATTCTGAACAAGCGCACCTGCGTCGATCCGGACAGCCAAGATTCTTCTGATTATGAAGTGTTCGCAGACTAGAGAAGACAGATTGTTTCAAAAAACACAAAAAAAGCCCCTGATTCCGCGGAACCAGGGGCTTTGGCCCTGTTTACAGCATTAAGTTGTAAATATTAACGACATCTTCTTCGTGGAGGGCGACAAAGCCGCCGATGCTGCCGCCGCGGCCATTGCCGTAACAGGCGGTTTTGGCCATCTGTGGAATATCCTCAGCCTTGGCCCCAAGCTCCGCGAAATTACCCGGCATGCCAATGGAGGTAAGGAAGCGGCGGAGGGCATGAATGCCTGCCAGCGCTGTCTTCTCCGGATCTGCAAAATCCATCTGAACACCCCAAACGCGAGTGGCCAGCTGGGCAAACCGCATGATGTCATTCTTGTAGACATATTGCATCCAGGCAGGGAAGACTACAGCCAGACCGGCTCCATGCGCTACGTCATACGTTGCGGAAAGCTCATGCTCCATGTCATGACTTGCCCAATCCTGCGCACGTCCAACGCCACAGGAATTGTTATGCGCCATCATGCCTGCCCACATAATGTTCGCGCGCGCCTCGTAATGGTCCGGATCGGCGATGACACGCGGTGCTTCGTGGATCATCGTGAGGAGCAGACCCTCGATCATCCGGTCAGTCACTTCCACTTCCTTTGTGGTTGTGAAGTAGCGTTCGAAGAGATGGGCCATGATATCTGTGATCCCGCAGGCAGTCTGGAAAGCCGGCAGAGTCTGAGTGAGTTCGGGGTTAAGTATGGAGAAGGCCGGGCGGAGGGCTTCGCCGGTGGCGCCGCGCTTGAACATCCCGTCTTCATGTGTGATGACGGTGTCAGGAGAGCCTTCGCTGCCGGCGGCCGCTATGGTCAAAATCGTGCCGACAGGCAAAGCCTTCTCGACAAGCTTGCCCTGGTAAAAGTCCCAGAAATCACCGTCATAGACTGTGCCCGCTGCAATGGCTTTCGACGAGTCGATCGTACTGCCGCCGCCGACCGCAAGGACGAAGTCGACACCCTCTTTGCGGCACAATTCGATGCCCTCATAGACCAGACCGCTGCGGGGGTTGGGCTGGACACCGCCAAGCTCTACGTAAGCGATTCCCTCGTTCGTCAAAGACTGCTTGACCCGGTCGAGCAAGCCGCTGCGGACGACACTGCCGCCGCCGAAGTGCAGGAGGACCTTGCTGCCTCCGAAACGTTTGACATACTGACCAGCATTGTTTTCTTGTCCCTTGCCAAAGGCGAAGTAGGTGGGACTGTAAAAAGTAAAGTTTTGCACGATTTTTCTTCCTTTCAATTTCCTTTTGCCTGCGGAGCCGCATCCTTGAAGCGTCGTGATCTGTGCTTGGAGTGACTGCGGAGAGGCAGATATTCTTATTTATTATTATGCTACAGAAGCCACGTGAGCGATGTGTCATACGTGAATCTGTAGGACAAGAAGCTTGAAAGTAGTGGCTTTGTGCTTGAAATTGTCGTCATACAGTAAAACAGTTGCGGCCTCCGCTCAAAACCCGTTGACAAAAAGGTCTATGTCTTGCTATTATAGTCAAGCATTCGCGGGCGGTTAGCTCAGTTGGTCAGAGCGCCTGCTCGACACGCAGGAGGTCGCTGGTTCGAGCCCAGTATCGCCCACCACCGCGAACTTATCCCCGTACACTCCGGTGTTGCGGGGTTTTTTATTATAAATTCTATTGTCTGCGTGTACATCTTCGACTGACGTTGATATTTTGACTGGGTGATGTATTATGACAAGCAGGTTTTATCGCAGAACGGGATCGAACAAGGAGTCCGGAACATGTCGCAAACTAATCGCAATTCCATTCGAAAACTGACCCTGGCGGCTGTATTTATGGCGCTGGCTATCGTCCTCACCCGTTTTCTGTCGATCAACGTCGCAGTTTTCCGCTTTGGCTTTGGCATGGTCCCGGTCCATTTGGCCGGATACCTGCTGGGACCCTTTTGGGGCGCACTTACGGGCTTGCTGGCGGACTTGATTGGCCTCATGATCAATGCTGGGGGGACGCCGCACCTGGGCATTACCTTCACGACTGCAATGCACGGTTTCCTGGCAGGAATGGTCGTGTACTGGAATAAGAGCCGTCTCAATCCGCTTACGGCCACGGTCAGCGGTGTGCTGACCAGTATTCTCTGTTCTTTGCTGTTGATGAGCTTCTGGCTCTCACAGCTGTGGTGACGGCTTCACGATCGTTCTGCAGGCACGCGCGGTCAATGTGTTTGGCCAAGGTTTGGCCCTGATCATTGTGGAGACGTTACTGATTCCGGTGCTGTACAGCATCAGGCGTTATCTGCCTAAAGGCACAGAAATCAGCTGGCGTTTGAACAGAACAGAAGACAAATATGGTAAAATTTCAGAACCATCGGACAAATAGGGAAGGTGACTGTTGTGAACGAATATAATTTTGAAACGATTGAGCGCAAGTGGCAGCAGAAATGGGCTGAGAGCGGCGTCTTCGAAGCTTCTAACGAGAGCACGAAGCCGAAATTCTACTGCCTGGTAGAATTTCCTTATCCTTCAGGACAAGGTCTCCACGTGGGGCATCCGCGTTCGTATACCGCGTTGGATCTGGTCGCCAGAAAGCGCCGGCTGGAAGGCTACAACGTCCTCTATCCTATGGGCTGGGATGCTTTTGGCCTGCCGACTGAGAATTATGCAATTCAGCATAAGATCCATCCGGCTGTTGTCACGAAGGACAACATTGCGAACTTCAAGAAGCAGTTGCAGGCGTTGGGCTATTCCTTTGACTGGAGCCGCGAGATCAATACAACGGACCCGGAATACTACAAGTGGACCCAGTGGATTTTTCTGCAGCTGTTCAAGCATGATCTAGCCTATAAGAAGGAGATGAATGTCAACTGGTGTCCTTCCTGCAAGGTGGTTTTGGCCAACGAAGAGGTAATCAACGGCGGCTGCGAACGGTGCGGAACACAGGTAGAGCACAAGGTCAAGAGTCAGTGGATGCTGCGTATCACGGCTTATGCTGACCGGCTGATTGACGACCTCGAAGGCGTAGACTTTATCGACCGGGTCAAAACCCAGCAGATCAACTGGATCGGCCGCTCCTATGGTGCAGAAGTCAGCTTCGCGACCAGCGCGGGAGACGAGCTGAAGGTCTACACCACCCGTCCCGACACGCTGTTCGGAGCTACTTACATGGTTATTTCTCCCGAGCACGCAAGTTTGGCTCAGTGGAACAATTTGCTTGAGAACCAGGCAGAAGTCGCTGCTTATCAGGAATTTGCGGGCAAAAAGTCCGATTTTGAACGTACTGAAGTGAACAAAGAGAAGACAGGCGTGCGTCTGGCAGGCGTTCAGGCCATTAATCCGGTCAATGGGCAGGCAATCCCGATCTTTATATCCGATTATGTCCTCGCTACTTACGGGACAGGCGCAATTATGGCAGTTCCTGGCCATGATACACGCGACTATGAATTTGCGAAGAAATTCGATTTGCCCATCGTAGAGGTCGTGGCCGGCGGTGACTTGAACCAAGCGGCTTTTACTGATATTGAAGAAGGCACGATGGTCAATTCCGGTTTCCTGAACGGCTTGTCCGTGAAAGACGCGAAGGCGAAGATCACAGCCTGGCTTGAAGAGCAGGGGATTGGGACCGCGAAGACGAATTTCAAGCTGCGCGACTGGGTATTCTCACGCCAACGCTATTGGGGAGAGCCTATACCGATCGTCCACTGCGAGAAATGCGGTTATGTTCCTATGCCGGAGAGCGATCTGCCCCTTCGCCTGCCTGAGGTCACGACCTACGAGCCTACCGCTACCGGCGAGTCGCCTTTGGCCACGCTGAGCGACTGGGTCAATACCACTTGTCCGCAGTGCGGAGGACCAGCGAAACGCGAGACCGACACCATGCCTCAGTGGGCTGGCTCGTCGTGGTATTTCATGCGCTACGCAGATCCGCACAACAGCGAGGCACTGGCTTCACCGGCCAGTCTTGAATACTGGGTACCGGTCGACTGGTACAACGGAGGCATGGAGCACACCACGCTTCACCTTCTGTATTCGCGCTTTTGGTACAAATTTCTCTATGATATCGGTGTTTCGCCTACTTCTGAACCGTACGCCAAGCGCACTTCGCACGGCATGATTCTGGGGGAGAATGGCGAAAAGATGAGCAAGTCTCGCGGCAACGTTGTGAATCCCGATGATATCGTGGGTGAATTCGGTGCGGATACCATGCGTCTGTACGAGGTCTTCATTGGGGACTTCGAGAAACCTGCCACCTGGAATACAGCCAGTATCAAGGGCTGCCAGCGCTATCTGGATCGTTTGTGGACTTTGCAGAGCCTGGCCGAAGACGGCGATGCTTACAGCCCCGAACTGGAGACGATGATCCACCAGACCATTCGCAAAGTAGGAAATGACATAGAACAGCTCAAAGGCAATACCGCGGTGGCCCAGCTGATGACGTTGCTTAACCGTGTTTATGATCATGGGAGCCTGACCCATGCGGATTACCGTACACTGCTCCTCTTGACGAATCCATTTGCCCCGCACGTTAGTGAAGAGCTTTGGGAAATTATGCAGTACGGCGGTACGGTGACCGATCAAGCCTGGCCACAGTACGAAGAAGAGAAGTGCAGAGAGAAAATGGTGGAGCTGGCCGTCCAGATTAACGGTAAAGTTCGCAGCCGAATCGTGGTCAATGCCGAAGCTGCGGCCTCGGAAGTGCTGGAGATGGCGAAGGCTGATGAAGCAGCTGCACGCCATTTGGAAGGTAAAAACATCGTAAAAGAGTTGTATGTACCTGGTAGGCTTGTAAATTTTGTTGTGAAATAGACGAATTTTCACCTTCCGCCTTGCCGAATTTGGAAGTTTTCTTTTGATTCGGCTATACTGTTGAAGAAAAAACATCAAACAAGATCAAAAGCAGTAATGCATACAAGGAGTTTAAAATGCAGAAAAAAATCGGCAGAAGAGTTTATAACACAGAGAAAGCTGAGTATGTCGGCCGTAATGCTCAGGGTTATTATGGCGATCCGACCGGCTTCGAAGAGCTTATGTACAAGAAGGGTCTTGGCGACTTTTTCCTCTTCGTATCGGGCGGCCCTGAGTCACAGTATCCTACTGAAGACATTGTCCCTTTGGCCTTGACGGATGCAAGAGAATGGATTGAGCGTGTACGCGGCGGCGAGATTGTTGCGCAATTCATTACTTCTGCGGACGAACAGCAGTTGAACTCGGAGAACCAAGCCGCAGTCAGCGCTGCTAAGACCAAAGAGAAGAAAACTGCTGCGAAAGCACCGGCAAAGAAAGCAACCACAAAAGCTTCTGCTGAGAAGAAGACCACGACTCGTAAGACCACTGCGAAGAAGGCGACGGATAAAGAATAATCTGGTTTTTGAGCAGTAAATTAGAAGATTGTTACACAACGATTAACCTTCTGGCGACAGAAGGTTTTTTACATCTTGCGAAATAAAAATATGGTAGTCTGTTGAGGAAATCCTGGAGGAAGCATGATGAAAAAGTTTTATATATCCGACCTCGACGGTACTTTACTGAATCCTTACGGCGAGGTTACAAGCCGTAGTTTTGACATCCTTAATACCCTTCTGTCCGAAGGGATGGACTTGACTTTTGCAACAGCGCGAACCGCATCTACAGCTCTGAAGATTCTGGAAGGTATTCCGTTGCAGATTCCGGTGATCCTCATGAACGGGGTGGCTGTTTATGACACGCGTAAGAGTGCGTACACAGAAGAGGCTGGTTTGCAGTCTGAGCAATCTCTGGCAGCACTAGAAATTTTAGCCAATAGGGCAGCACCTGCCTTCGTCTACACAATCGAAGAGAATCAGTTATTTTGCTACAACCCTCCGTTCCTGAATGAGAGTATGCGTCAATTCCGACTGCATCGCGAGGAGCGTTACAGCAAGAAATTCACGGATATTTCACGCTACGAAGAGTTGGCGGAGGAGAGAATTATCTACTTTACTTTGGTGGGTTCTAAGTCTGAATTAACACCGGTATATAAAGCGTTGTCAAGTGTATCGGGCCTGGAATGCCTGCTCTACGAAGATGTCTATGAAGACGACTGGTTTCTGGAGGTGCATCGCAAGGGAGTGTCGAAGGGCACAACTGCGCTGAAGCTTAAGGATAGTTTGCAGGCTGGTGAGCTGATCGTTTTCGGCGACAATCTAAACGACTTGCCGCTGTTCGCGGCTGCGGACTATCGCTTTGCGACAGCCAATGGCAAAGAAGCAGTGCGGCAGGCGGCCGACCAGATAATCGGGCCGAACACACACGATTCAGTGGCTGAGGAGCTCTGGCGCTTATGGAAGCAGGAGAAGCGAACTTTCTTTATGCCTCGGGCAGACGCATCGTTTCGCGGGGAGCAGGACTTTGGGCTCTAGGAATTCTTTGGCCAAAGGTCCGATAGAGCGGACACTGCTTGTTCGTAAATTCTCTGGCTGATGAAATAGTGGGTATAGGCGGACGACAAAGCACGGCAGATCAGGTAAAGTAGATAAACGAAACACCCAGGCGGTCTAGGCGGCTTGGAACAGTAAAGAGAACAGTTATTTAGAAGGCGGACAAACATGGCAATTATTAATCTGGATGAGGCTTTGACCAGGGGACGGAAGAGTCAGGGAGCTGTATATATCAATCTCCCTCCGCAGGTTAGAAGCGGCAAGAAGAATGACTTCATGGTGGGTCGCTTTTTGAATAAGGATCAGGAGGTCGAGTTTAAGATTTGGGATGAATTGATTTTCGCTCCCGTCCTGGAGAACGGCCCCGGCGTGTATGAGGCGGAGCTTGAAGGCTCGGAATACAATGGACAGACCTACCTGACGGTTCATCGGATAGAGAAGCAACTGGACCCTTCGATCACAAAGCGTGAGTTTCTGGACTCGGTGCCACAGGCTTACTTAATGGATATGTGGCAGAGCACGAAGAAGCGTCTGGATGATTTAGGCGCAACCGATACCTGCTGGGCTTTGGTCGACACAATCATCAACGCTCCTGAGATTAAAGGCCGGTTTATGTACGAAGGCGCCGCGATCAGCCACCACGACAGTATTATTGGTGGTCTGGCTCACCACACGCTGAAGATGCTTCGGATCTTGGTATCGGTGATCGAGAATAGCGATTTCTTAACGGAGCATGTCGACTTGTTGACGATGGGCGTTTTCCTTCATGATATAGGGAAGATTTTCGAATACCGTGAGCTGGAGATGGCCCCTTACTGGTATGCCAATCACAGAGTACAGGGAATAGAATATTTGGTGAAATACCGTGATGATATTATTACGGCTTACGATGAGTCATTTTACCGCCAGATACAGTCGATAATTATCGGCCATCACGGAGAATATGGAGATCGTCCGGCTACGGTTGCTGCAGGCATCATCCATTATATCGATACACTTGAGAGTCAGGTGACGGAACTGATCGATGCAGAGAAGAAGTCAGCTGACAGCAGGATCTATGTCAGAGATTGGGGTTTTTTGGCCGGTTTGAACTATTAGTCCAGAATGCAATAGTGGACCGGCAGACTGGAGGAGCAAGTGAAACTACTGCATCTGGCCGATTTGCATTTTGGCAAAAGGCTTTTCGATGTCTCGTTGAAGGATGATCAGGAGTATATTGTCAGTCAGATTCTTGCGTTGATCGCGGAGGAAGAGCCTGATGCTCTCTTGATCAGCGGTGATGTCTATGACAAAGCACAGCCTTCAGCAGAGTCGGTGGCTATGTTCGACCGCTTTTTGACTTCACTTCGAGAATTTTCATGTGAGGTTTTTATCGTTGCCGGCAATCACGACTCGCCTGCCCGCCTGGCTTACGCCGCGACACTTCTGAGCAGTTTACGAATTCAGATAGCCGGCCGCCTGGAGGGCTTGCCTCCGGTCTATACATTGCCTGATACGGCAGGACCCGTTCATTTTATTCTCTTGCCCTTTTTTCGACTTCATGAAGTCAAGGCTTTATGGCCGGAGGAGACGGAGTCTTTGAACAGCTACTCTGCTGCCCTCCGATTCGTGCTGGGGAAGCTGGACTTACCCCCCGGGGAACGTCGCGTACTTTTGTCTCACCAGCATTATAGCGGCAGCCTGGACTCGGCGCAGGAATCAGACTCCGAGCTTGATATTGTCGGCGGTCTGGACCCCATTGCCGCTGAAATTCTCACTGGCTTTGATTACGCTGCCCTGGGGCACCTGCACAGACCGCAGAGTCTGGGAACGTCGCAGCTGCGTTATGCCGGATCGCCGCTTGCTTATTCTTTTTCCGAAATTCGTCAGACCAAAAGTGTACCCGTCATTGAACTGGGTGAACCTGGGTGCGCCGCGGAGATCCGATTGCGTGAGCTTACACCACTGCGCCAAGTCCGCGAGCTCAAAGGTTCGCTGGCTGAGGTAATCAGCGCGGCGCGGAATTTGCCCGAGTCCGAGCGGCAAGATTTCTTGCGTGTGATTTTGACAGACGAAGAGCGTTTGGACAATCCTTTGCGCCGTTTGCAGGCTTGGTATCCTAATGTCTTGCAGCTTCAGCTTGAGCGTGATAGACAGACTCTAGCAGATCAGACCATGTCCGGCCAGAGCCCGCTGGAGGGCAAAGGTGCTATCGAGCTTTTTACGGACTTTTATAAAGAACAAACCGGTCTTGAAATTAGCGTGGAGGACAAAGCCCTCTTGGATGATCTTTGGCACAAAATGACACTTGAGACCGAAGTGGAGGCAAGAGGATGAGGCCTTTATATTTGGAGATGTCTGCGTTCGGACCTTATGCGGGCGTTGAGAGTTTAGACTTTACGACACTAGATCAGGGCAATCTGTTTTTAATAAGCGGAGATACCGGTTCGGGTAAAACCAGCATTTACGACGCGATTACCTTTGTGCTCTTCGATGAGGCTTCTGGTGACAGGCGACAAGTTAAAACAATGCGAAGTGATTTTGCCGCGGAGGGCGTTGCGACTTATGTGTTGCTGCGTTTTGAGCAGCG
>JAAYZH010000013.1 GCA_012514965.1 Clostridiaceae bacterium
ACTTATACGAGATTTTCGAGCAGAGCCGGGAGTTCAACCAGACTTTTGATCGATGCGTCACAGGCTGCATAGTCGGCGGCATCGCCGATTCCGATGGCGTACATGCCGCCGCTGACGGCTGCGTCGATACCGGCTTTCGCGTCTTCAATGGCAGCGGAGACATCCGGATCTACACCCAGGTACTGGGCTGCTTTGAGGAAGACCTCGGGATGAGGTTTCGATTGCGAAATATTCGTTCCGTCTGAAACTGCATCAAAAGCAGCGGTAAGGTCGGTTTTTTCGAGGATAAACTTGGCGTTCTTGCTTGAGGAGCCAATAGCCAGCTTATAGCCTTTGTCACGCAGTTCTACGAGACAGGCACGCACTTCCTGCTCGACATCCGCAGGTGACATTTCCGTAAGTAATTCGCGGTAGCGATTGTTCTTAAACGTCATGTACTCCTGAATTTGCTCTTCGGTCAAAGGCTCGCCTTCATAACGTTCCAGGATAATTTCCAAACTTTCGCGGCGGCTTACGCCTCGCAGACGGTTGTTGATTTCCTCGTCGAAGTAAATGCCCAGCTTGTCAGCCATTTCCTTCCAGGCCCGATAGTGATACTGGTCTGTGAACACCAGCACACCATCCAGATCAAAGATCACTGCTTTCATCATGGTCTTCCTCCTACTTTCACTTGAAGTTTGACAATTTCTTTCGTCGCTTCTGCTAAGGCCACGGGGTCAAACGGCAGAAAGTGCAGGTGCGCAATCGAGGTCAGACTGTGTACGCTGAGCTCGCCTTTGGCCCTGCTCATGTGCGCTAAGACCGGTACATACTTCTCCAGTATGGCCAAAGCCTCTGGCGAATCTGCCAGACTGAGCAGCCTCGTTTCCGCCGAAAACGGCAGGCGATAATCAGAGGTCGGCACATAGTGGTAATCGTAAGATCCTGCGCTCAAAATCTGCACATCACCATCATAACGCGGCAAACGCAGTTCCGCTCCACAACCAAAGGGTACCTCCACATGCACTCGTAGCTGCCCATCCTCTTCGATGGACCACTGAGACACATAGCTTCCGAAGCGTGACTCGTAACGAGCCTCCAAATGGCCAAGTCGGTAATCCGGCTCCGGCGCCAGCACTGCCCGTCTAAAGCCCGGTTCGAGCGGCCGAATACCGGCCGCGTAGGCATAGACGTATTCCAGCACCGATCCATACGCATAATGATTCAGCGAATTCATACCGGTGTCGCTGATTGTCCCGTCCGGCAGGACAGAATTCCAGCGCTCCCAGATCGTAGTCGCCCCCAAATTCACACCATAAAGCCAGCTGGGGAAGTCTTCGCGGAGCAGGAAGTCATACGCCAGTTCTATTTCGCCGATTTCACCCAGTACGGTGCAGAGCAGCGGCGCGCCGACAAAGCCGCATTTGATCTTGTAGAGATCTTTCTGCAGCCGGGCTTTGAAGCCCTCGATCAGCTTATCCTTATCGATATACAGACCGAACTTTAGGGCAATAATGTACGCGCTCTGCGTGTCGATAGCCAGACGACCCGTAGGCGAGAAGAATTCTTTCAGCACGGCCTCGCGGATCTTGTCCTGCAGCGTTCGGAAATAGCGCGCGTCAGCATCTTTACCCAGGCGTTCGGCCATTTGTGCCAAAATCTCCGTGGAACGATAATAGTAGACACTGCCGATGTAGCTGTCATCCGTACTGCCCTTGAAGCTTGTCTCTGTAACACCATCCAGAGCCAGCCAGTCACCGAACTGGAAGGTAAAATCAATAATGTATCTCTTCTCCCCGCGCTCAGCGTCCTTGCGATCCAAGTAGTCGACCCAATCGCGCATCAGCGGATAATACTCCGCCGCGCGGTCGAGGTCGCCGAAAAATTGGTAGAGCGTCTCCGGCAGGAAACAGGCAATGTCCGCCCAGACATTGGAAGCTTCACGCATGTGGTCGAGGTTCGGAATGTAGTGCGGAATAGCCCCATCGAGACGTACTTGTTCGCTGCGAAGGTCAACCAGGAATTTATGGAAGAAGGCCCGCGTATCCATGTGGTACGATGCAGTGGGGGCAAAAGCCTGCGCGTCACCGGTCCAGGCCAAACGTTCGCTTCGCTGCGGGCAGTCAGTCGGCATATCGAGAAAATTCGACTTTGCGCCCCACACACTGTTCAAGAACAGACGGTTCAGCTTCGCGTGTCCGGTCTGGATCGAACCGGTCTGGGCAAGGTCAGAATACAAAGGAACGCCTGCAAAATCCTCCGGGAGCAGCTCGCCTGCCCAGCCCGTGACACGGGCAAAACGAAAGCCGAAAAAAGTAAAATGCGGCCGTACCCAGCGGGCTTCACCGTCCGACACATAACGAAACTGTGATTCCGCGTCGCGGTAATTTTGGTTGTAGAAGTTGCCGCCCTGCAAGATCTCACCGAAGTCGAAAACGACTTCTGCACCCTTGGGCAGTTCCGAATAGAATTCCAGTACGCCGGCGAAGTTCTGACCGAAGTCCAGCACGATTTCGCCTGCAGGCGTGTGAATCACCCTTGGAGTCTTGAAGCGTTCTTGTGGCAGCACCGGCAGACTGAGACGATCCCGCAATTTTTCAGTCGCGAGCACTCGTGTCTCTTCCGCCAGCTCTGGCCGGACCAGGACCTCAACGGCTTTCCCCGCCTCCTGCTCAGTAGCATAACGCAGTCTATCCTGTATTTCACCCAGATAAATCCCTGAATCATCGACGTAGGAACCCTTGTAGAGCCAGTCTGCGCCCGTTGCTATACAGCGAGTGCTTCCATCGGCGAAGACTACATGGAGTTCTGCAATCGCAGCCATACGGCTGCCGAAGTTCTTATCCTTCAAGCTGAGTCCGAAGGTGCTCATGTACCAGCCCTTGCCCACCATGAATTCCAAGCGGTTCTCTGCAGTGAAGCAGTCTGCATCCAGAGGCCAGCAAAAGATCTGCAAACCATCTTCATAGTCGTTGATATAGGGAGTAAGCCGTTCTTCACTAATCTGCCGGCCGTTGAGATAAGCCTCGAACACACCCGCGCCGCTGATGTAGAGTCTGGCGTTCTGTACCTCTTCTGCGAACGCAAAATCCTTGAAGAAGATCGGGTGACGGTCGTCTCCTGCCGGTGCGGCGATCCATGCACCCCTCCAGCTTTCACCCATCTTGCCGGTTTCGAAGAATGTGCGGGCTTCAGTGCTGTCACCGTCTTCCCCCTGCACGCGTACGTGTATATAGTAACGGGTGCGTGACTGCAGCTCAAGATCCAGCGAACAGGCATTATCAGCCACCGGCTGCATCGTGCTTTGGTAAATCAAATTCTTCTGGTCAGGATCTGTCGACACGCTGATTTCTGCTGCCTCTGCACGAGCAGAGATACTATCGAGGACTTTCCAGCTCAAGTGAATTTGGCCAAAATCATAACCAATCGGTTCGCGGATTCCGTTAATCAGAACATCGTAAATTTTCATACATACCTCTTACAGTCTGGTATCGATTTTGCCCATAAAGGCATCCACCGGTGACTGCCCCTTAAATTCGCTCCTGCCGAATATTTTGGCCACGACCGCTTCCATCACATGATCATAATTACAGTAGGCGTTGACATAGGTCTTGATCATCGGTACATCGAGCAAATGGTAGGGATTACCCAGGCTGACGAATAAGACAGGCATTTCGGCGGCCATCCAGGGCATGTTATTCCCCAGGCCGAACATGGTGTGCCAGTGAAGTCTTGCCACCGTCTGATTGGAGGCTGTTTCGACATTGGCGACGTAGAGCACGAGGTCATAGCGGGATTTGAAACTCGCTACAGAGTCACCCAGCGCTTCGAAG